>DATIGE010000017.1 GCA_035454885.1 bacterium | reverse complement strand
AGGAGCGATGGCGGAACGGACGATCCGAAAAAATGCCGATGGCCTTCGCGTCCCGCCGAACCTGACGTCCTATGCGGCGGCCGTCCGCGAGTTTTCCTGGGAGGAGGCCCGCAGGCGGCTGGACGGGTTGCCGGGAGGACGCGGACTGAACATCGCCCACGAGGCGGTCGTCCGGCACGCCCGCGGGCCCAAGGCGGACAAGACCGCCATTCGATTCCTCAGAAAGGACGGCCGCACCGAGGACTGGACCTACCGGGCCCTCGACCGGGCCTCCAACCGCTTCGCCAACGTCCTGAGAAAACTCGGCGTCGGAAGGGGCGACCGGGTCTTTACGCTCCTCGGCCGGACGCCCGAGCTCTTCGTCGCGGCGTTGGGAACGCTCAAGAACGGCTCCGTCCTTTGTCCCCTCTTCTCGGCCTTCGGACCGGAGCCCCTGAAGACCCGGCTGACCCTCGGCGAGGGAAAGGTCCTGGTCACGACGGAGGCCTTCCAAGCCCGCAAGGTCGCCCCGATCCGCGCCGAGCTCCCGATGCTTCGCGAGGTGATCCTGACCGGCGCTTCGTGGGACGGGCTCCTGGAGGCCGCTTCCCCGGACTTCGAGATCCCGCCGACGAATCCGGAGGACGTGGCCCTGCTCCACTTCACCAGCGGGACCACGGGGCGGCCGAAGGGGGCCGTTCACGTGCACGAGGCGGTCGTGGCGCACCACGTGACGGGCCTCTTGGCCCTCGATTTTCACGACGACGACGTCTTTTGGTGCACCGCCGACCCCGGCTGGGTCACCGGGACCTCGTACGGGATCGTCTCGCCGCTCACCAACGGCGTGACGATGGTCGTGGACGAGGGCGAGTTCGACGCCGGGCGCTGGTACCGCGTCCTCGAGGAACAGGCCGTGACCGTCTGGTACACGGCCCCCACCGCCGTCCGCATGATGATGCGCGGCGGGACGGACCTGCCGAGGCAAAGGAATCTTTCACGCCTGAGATTCATCGCGAGCGTGGGCGAACCCTTGAACCCCGAGGCCGTCCTCTGGGGCGTCGCGGCCTTCGGCCTCCCGATCCACGACAACTGGTGGCAGACGGAGACCGGCGGGATCATGATCGCCAACTACGCCTCGATGGACATACGGCCAGGCTCGATGGGTCGTCCCCTGCCCGGCATCACCGCCGCCGTCGCGCGCCGGACGGCGGACGGGCGCGCCGAGGTCCTCGAGGAACCGGGTGTTCAGGGCGAGCTCGTCCTCAAGGCGGGATGGCCCTCGATGTTCCGCGGCTACCTGAACGAAACGGAACGTTTTCAAAAATGCTTCGCCGACGGCTGGTATTTCACCGGCGACCTGGCGCGCCGGGACGCGGACGGGTACTATTGGTTCGTCGGCCGCTCGGACGACGTCATCAAATCGGCGGGGCACCTGATCGGCCCCTTCGAGGTGGAGAGCGCCCTCATGGAACACCCGTCCGTCGCGGAGGCCGCAGTCATCGGCAAGCCCGACCCCCTGATCGGCGAAACGGTGAAGGCCTTCGTCGGTCTCAAGGCGGACGCCGGGCCCAGCGAGGGGCTCCGGAAGGATATTTTGGGATTCGCCCGGCAAAGGCTGGGGCCGGCGGTCGCCCCCAAGGAGATCGAATTCGTGACAGGCCTCCCGAAGACCAAGAGCGGGAAGATCCTCCGGCGCCTCCTCAAGGCCCGGGAGCTCGGCCTCCCCGAGGGGGATCTCTCCACGCTGGAGGAGGCGCCATGAGGACGCGCGAGGACTGCCTGGACATCCTCCGGCAGATGATCCGCATCCGGCGCTTCGAGGAGCGCTGCGCCGAGCTCTACACGGAGGCCAAGATCCGCGGCTTTCTCCACCTTTATATAGGCGAAGAGGCCGTCGCCTCCGGCGTCATCCCCCTCCTCGGGCCCGAGGACGCGATCGTCGCCACGTACCGCGAGCACGGCCACATCCTCGTGCGCGGGACGCCCATGGACGCCGTCATGGCCGAGATGTTCGGCAAGATCGAGGGCTGCAGCAAGGGACGGGGCGGGTCGATGCACCTCTACGACGCCCAGCGGCGATTCTACGGAGGGAACGCCATCGTGGGCGGCGGGCTTCCGCTCTCGGTGGGACTGGCCCTCGCCGACCGGATGCAGGGGCGGAAGAACGTGACCGCCTGTTTTTTCGGCGAAGGCGCCGTCGCGGAGGGCGAGTTCCACGAGTCGATGAACCTCGCCGCGCTCTGGAAACTACCGGTCCTCTTCGTCTGCGAGAACAACCTCTACGCGATGGGGACGCACATCGCCCGCTCCGAGTCGGAGCTCGACTTGGAGCTCAAGGCGCGGAGTTACCGCGTCGAGGCGGAGACGGTCGACGGCATGGACCCCCTCGCCGTGGCCGACGCCGCGGAGAAGGCGATCCGCATCGTCCGCGGGGAGGTCCGCCCGTATTTTCTGGAATGCCGCACCTACCGGTTCCGCTCCCATTCGATGTTCGACCCCGACCTGTACCGGGACAGGAAGGAGGTCGAGGAGTGGAAGAAGAAGGACCCCCTGCCGGCCTTCGAGGCCTTTCTCAAGGGCCAGGGCTGGCTCGATGAGGGTTTGTCCGCCTCGATGAAACGCGCGATCGACGCGGAGGTCGAGGCCTCGGTCCGCTACGCCGAGGAAGGGACCCTCGAACCCCTGGAGGATTTGACCCGTGACGTCGTCACGCCCCACATCACCGGCTAGGAAGGCGGCCACCACCTACCGCGAGGCCCTGCGCGCCGCCCATCGGGAGGCGCTCGCAAACGACCCGCGCGTCTTCCTCATGGGCGAGGACGTGGGCCGCTACGGCGGGAGCTACGCGGTCAGCCTGGGATTGTTAAAGGAGTTCGGGCCGGAGCGGATCCGCGACACGCCGCTGTCGGAATCGGCCTTCGTGGGGGCCGGGATCGGCGCGGCCCTGGGCGGGATGCGGCCGATCGTCGAGGTCATGACGGTCAACTTCAGCCTGCTGTGCCTCGACCAGATCATGAACGTGGCCGCGACGATCCGCCACATGTCGGGAGGCCAGTTGAGCGTGCCCCTCGTCATCCGCATGGCGACCGGCGCGGGACGCCAGCTCGCCGCCCAGCATTCCCACAGCCTGGAGGGCTGGTACGCCCACATCCCCGGCCTCAAGATCCTCGCCCCCGCCGTCCTGGAGGACGCCCGCGGGATGCTCGGGGCCGCCCTCTTGGACCCCGATCCGACGCTCATCTTCGAGCATGCGAGCCTTTACAACATGACCGGAGCGATCGCCGAGGACGCGGGGCGGGTGCCCTTGACCGGCGCCGCCGTCCGGCGCGAGGGAAAGGACGTGAGCCTCATCGCCTACGGCGCCCTGCTCTTCAAGGCCCTCGCGGCGGCCGACGCGCTTCAAAAGGACGGGATTGCCGCGGAGGTTCTGGACCTGCGCGTCTTGAGACCCCTGGACACGGAGTCGATCCTCAAGACCGTCCGCAAGACCGGGCGCGCGGTCGTCGTCGACGAGGGCTGGCGGAGCGGGTCCCTCTCGGCCGAAATCTCCGCCCGCCTGATGGAAGGCGCCTTCGCAACGCTCAAGGCCCCGGTGGAACGTGTCTGCACCGTCGAGGTCCCCATCCCCTACGCCAAACACCTGGAAGACGCGGCCCTCCCCCAGGCGGAAACGATTACCGCGGCCGCGAGAAAGGTCTTGCGCCATGTATGAGTTCAAGCTGCCGTCCCTGGGGGCCGACATGCAGGACGCCAAGCTCGTGGAGTGGAAGGTCAAGGCGGGCGACCGGGTCACGAAGGGCGACATCATCGCGACGATCGAGACGCGGAAGTCCGCGGTGGACATCGAGATCTTCCGCAGCGGCGTCGTCGACAAGATCCTGGTCCAACCGGGCGAGGAGTGGCTCCCCGTGGGGAAGACGCTCGCCCTGATCCTGGAGGATGCGTGAAGGACGAAAAGGCCCTCTTCATGCGTCAGGCCATCGCCGCCGCCATGGAGAAGTCGCATCGGGAGATCCCCCACTACTATCTCGAGACGGAGATCCCCCTGGACGCGGCCCTGAGTTGGCTCGCCCGGGAGAACGCGCGTCGCGCCCCTCCGGACCGCCTCCTGCCGGTCGTTTTATTCCTCAAGGCCGTCGCCCTCGCGGCGGTGAAGTTCCCCGAGATGAACGGCCTCTACGTCGATGGCGGCTTCCGTCCGGCGGAGGCCGTGCACACCGGCGTCGTGATCGCCCTGCGAGGCGGCGGCCTCCTCGCCCCCGCCCTGCACGACGTGCAGGCGAAGCCCCTCTCCGATCTCGCGCGGGGACTCACGGACCTGGTCACGCGCGTCCGATCGGGCCGCCTGCGCGGCTCGGAGCTGACGGACCCGACGATCACCGTGACGAGCCTGGGCGACGAGGGATGCGACCGCGTCTTCGGCATCATCTATCCGCCGCAGGTGGCCCTGGTGGGTTTTGGAACAATCCGCGAGGCGGCGGTCTCGGAGAAGGGCCAAGTCGTTTCACGCCGGATCGTTTCGGCATCGCTCGCCGCCGATCACCGGGTCTCGGACGGCCTCAAGGGCGCGGCCTTCCTGAACGCCATCGCCAAGGCCCTGCAGTTCCCTCAAGACCTGGAGGCCGGCCGATGAGCCCGAACCTTTCCGCCGATGAGATCCGCGCCAAGGTCCTCTCTTACTTGAGCGACATCGCCCCCGAGATCGATCCCAAGGCATTGAATCCCGCCCTCCCCCTCCGCGAGCAGACGGAGATCGACTCCGTGGATTTCTTGCGCTTCGTCACCCTCCTCTACGAGGGCCTGAAGATCAACGTCCCTGAGGCGGATTACGCCAAGCTCGATACCCTCGATCACATCGTCGCGTATCTGGCCGCCCAAACGCCAAAGTCATGAGCCTTCCCAAAAAAATAAGCCGCTGGTCGGGCCGGGTCACGCGCGAGAGCCACGCGCTGGCCTTGGAGGACGGTGTTTTTACGTGGAGCGACCCACGCCGGATCGCCGCCTCACTCAAGCGCTCCGCGGAGGAAAGCACGGGGCGCAAGGGCACCCCGCTCCAGTCGGCGATGTCGATGCTCAATTTCTACATCAACCGGGCGGGAGAGAATCTGCCGAAGGAGAGACTTAAGGTGCTGGAGAGGGCGAAGGAGGAGTTGAGGGGGCTGTTTCGCAGATGATTTCTTATACTCCGACCGCCGCAGAGTCATACGCCTTTACGCTTCGCCTTATCTTCGCCTCGGAGAGGTCCTCTGCAACGGCAAGGTCATAATCCGCCTGGAGCCCGAGCCAGAACTTCGGTGACATCGAGAAATAGAGTGCAAGGCGGATCGCAGTATCGGCCGTGATGCTCCTCATACCGTGGATGATCTCGTTGATCCGGCGCGGGGGGACTCCGAGATCATTGCCCAATCGGTTCTGACTGAGACCCATGGGCTCCATGAATTCTTCTAAGAGAATCTCTCCAGGATGAACTGGCGCTATTTTCTTGGCCATAAAATCTCCTTTTCTTAATGAAAGTCCACGATTTCAACGTCGTAGGCCTCATTATCCTTCCAGACGAAACAGATCCTCCATTGGTCATTTATCCGGATGCTGTGTTGCCCCTTTCGGTCATCCTTAAGCGCCTCGAGCTTATTGTTTGGGGGCACCTTGAGATCATGCAAAGTTTGGGCATTATTAAGCATTAAAAGCTTCTTATACGCCCCCTTTTGAATGTCTTGAGGCAGCCTCCGCGAGAACCTCCGGTTGAAAACGCCTTCGGTCTCAACGCACCGGAACGACTTGATCACAGGACAACCCTATAACGTTATTCGTTATATCGTCAAGTAGAAAGCATGGGTTGCGATGTTTGTCATAAGAACTCTAACCTATTGATATTTCTTAGTAATATTAGGTAGCCCCGATGGGTCCGCCAAGCCCTTTATCGCCTCCACACCTGGCAGCACTGGTCGCCACTCCAATGGGCCATGTCGCTGCTGAACTTCTGCATCAACCGGGCGGGGAAGAATCTGCCGAGAACGCCTCACCGCCCTCGAACGGGCGATGAAGGAGTTGAGGGCCTTGTTTCCTCCTCTTAACCTTTTGAGCACTCGAGTCCCGGCGTCGAACGGTTAGCGCCGAACCGCCTCCATGAATTCAGCCAGTTAGAACCCAGCCCGCCCCACAGAATTTGGCCCGGGATTTGCTCTACAATGGGACAACCAGGAGGCCTCCATGAAAAAGGTTTTTCTCTTCTCCCTCTCCCTCTTTCTCTTTCTGCTCGCCGCGCTCGTCGCGGAGGCCAAGAACTGCAATGGCGTCGGGCGTTGCGGGGACGACGGATCGAACTGCACGGTGACGTATCCCGACTCCTGCAACACCGCACAGGACCCGGGCCACTGCCGCGATGCCTTCGCCTATTGCACCGCCAATGATACAGGCTCATCCCAGGGCGCCGCTCAGGACTCCGTCCTCGATCCGGACGACCACGTACAAAAAGACTACGATCTCCAGACGGCACCGGTCTTCCTGGACGACCAGGAGCCCGAGGATTCCCCCGCTCTCTTCGCCCGCGCCCTAGCGGCCTACGCGTTGAGGGGCCGCCGCCCCGGAAGATGGCACACCCACTGATCCTTCAAGACGCGCCGCTTATTTTTCGTTGCGTCCGTCGCGTACCGGGTCCACTTGTACTTGGTTATGAAACTGTCGGACCAGGCCCTCGCCCTGCACCGGTCCTCCCTGGTGATCGATCTTCACGCGGATACCACCATCCCCATGAAGTGGATGGGCTACCGCATCGAAAAAAAACACGAGCCCGGCCTCCCGGGGAGGCTCGGGTTTTTCCACTGCGACATCCCCCGCTGGAAGGAAGGGGGTTATGGCGGCCAGTTCATCGGCCTGGGGACGTTCCCCTACCCCGAGTCCGGCAGCGCCCGCTCGTGCCTCCGGCAGGCGGAGATGATCTTGAAGGCCTGCGCCCGGAATCCCGGCGATCTGGAGTTCGTCACGACGGCCGCCGGGATCACCGAGGCCCGCGCAAGGGGAAGGATCGCTGTCCTCTTGGGCGTCGAGGGCGGGCATAATCTCGAAAACGACCCGGCCAACGTGAAACGGTTCTACGGCGCCGGCGTCCGTTATCTGGGCCTGGCGCATTTCACCCGGAACCGGCTCTGCGCCCCGTCCGGGGGGATCGGCGCCGACGCGAACGCCCCCCTCACGGCGCTCGGGCGCGAGGTCATCGGGGAGATGAACCGGCTCGGGATGATGGTCGATCTGGCCCACGTGGGGCGGAGGGCCTTTCTTGAGGCGGCCCGGCTCTCCGAACGGCCGGTCCTCGTGAGCCACACCGGCATCTCGGCGGCCCGCCCGCACTGGCGAAATCTCGACGACGAGCAGATCCGGGCGGTGGCGGACAAGGACGGCGTCATCGGCATCATCTTTGCCTGGCGCTACATCTGCAATAACGGCCGGGGGGATCTCCGGTCCCTCCTCCCCCACTTCGAGCACGTGCGGAGTCTCGTCGGCTCAAGGCACCTGGCCTTGGGCAGCGATTTCGACGGCGCCGTCGTGCCGGTTCGCGGCTTGGAAGATGCGTCGCACCTCCCCGCGATCACCCAGATGCTCCTGGAAGCCGCCTGGCGGGAGGACGAGATCCGGGGCGTCCTGGGAGAAAACGCCCTGCGGGTCTTGGCGGCGAATGAATGAACAAGCAGAGGCGGTGAAGAACGCCGCAGGATGGTACAATCGGTCAACCTGACCTCGCTCATGGACGCGGTCGGCCCCGATTGTTAAGATCCAGGCCTATTGGGGAGGCCGCCATGGGCTACTACTTCAGCAAGACCTTAAAGACGACCTTTGAGGACGCGGTGAACCGGACGGTGGAGGCCCTCAAACGGGAGGGCTTCGGCGTGCTCACGGACATCGACGTCAGGGCGACGATGAAGAAGAAGCTCGACGTCGAGTTCCGGAACTACCGGATCTTGGGCGCCTGCAACCCGCCCTTCGCCCACCAGGCCCTGCTCGCCGAGGACAAGATCGGGACGATGCTGCCCTGCAACGTGATCGTCCAGGAACTGGCGCCCGGCAAGATCGAGGTCGCCGCCGTCGATCCCGCCGCGTCCATGCAGGCGATCAACAATCCCGTCCTGGAAAAGATCGCCAACCGGGTCCGGGAAAGGCTCGCGCAGGCGATGGAACTGCTGGCATGAAATATCTAGGGGACGCCTATCACCCGAAATTTGAATTTAGGCGACTTGCTCGTCATCATCCTTAGAGACAGAAAACGGGAGGATGGTGTCTGAGAAACGGGCCCTCATCTCCAGCTCGCCACCTAAAGCATGAATATAGTTTTCTAGGACTCCAACGGAAATCGAAGTGCCCCGATTTTCGATCTTCGAAACACTGGACTGATTGACCTGAAGAATTTCCGCCACATCTTCCTGAGTGATCTTGCGAGTCTCTCTCAGTTCTTTCAACAAGATCTCCTTTAAAAGAGTGTCCGCCTTCTCTCGAATCCTCTTTTGGGATTCCGGACTCATTTTCTTGAGCAGCGTTTTAAAGGGCTTAGCCATCCTGACCTTCCTTTCTAATTTCTTCTAAATGCCTCTCGTAAATTTTATCCGCCTTGGGAACATACTTTTCGTAAAATCGATCGTCCCCCGTTTTATCTCCGCCGATGAGTAGAACCGCTGCCCTACGTGGATCAAAGGCATAAAAGACTCTGTAAGGTCTGCCCTTATGTTGCGGTCTCAGTTCCCTCATCTTTTCAAATCGGGAACCATTTACTTTCGACGAGTGTGGGTAGTCCAAATTCGGCCCTCTCGCTTCCAACAGTTCAACATACGCTGCGACGTCCTCCTGCTCACTTTCGTCCAAGGTCTCCCACCATTCATTGAACTCATTTGTATATTCGACGTTCCAAGACATAGGAATTATGCCCTATCGAGACTATTCTCTCAAGGGAATTATCGGTAGACCCTCTCTATGAGGTGCTACCAATATGCCTTCAAAGAATAAATTATCTATATAATTGAAAGTCTTAATGAATTTGGACTCTAAGGGAGGTTTTTGGCCGTACGCGGTGCCGGCGCTGCTGCTTGGGTCGTTTGGGGCGGTGGTGTAATTTCTTTTTGGGGGGAGGCCAGATGAGCCATGTCAAGACTTGACCACTATTCTGGTTACGCATCAGAGTTAGTTGATCTAGTGAAGAACGTCCCCTATGCCTTTGGGTAACAAGACCTTCGCGTCTAGTTAAGACTTAACGAGCTTTTCTAATACGGGCTTGTTGCTCTTACGTATAGATTCAAGCTCCTCTTCCGATGATACCTGTTCTAGCGTTCCATCAGCATGATCGTTCGAATCCGTGAGTTGATAAATATATTGTTCCGTCAAGGAAGAGGTTAAGAAATCATATGCGAGTTTCTCTTTCGCGAACTCGTTGTGGATGATCTTCAAGAATCCCCTTGACCCATCCCAATCGAGCCATCCCGCGAAGCTCATTGTTGTGTTCTTGTTTGGTAGCCAGGCTCGATTTCGGCCGTGAATAAGCCTTGTTTCATCTTCCTTAACCTTGCGTCCTTCCCCCACGGGTAGAACAATACTCTTTTGACCCATGACGGCGTCTCCCAAGTCTTCGAATTCCGCCCTCATCAAACCAAAGTGACACGTGATTAGGCCGAGGGGGCACTTGAGACCTTCGTGAGGCTTTAGTTGCTTTATCGCCTTTCCTATGTTGTCCCGAATCCGCTTTGGCTCATCTGTCCATCCGCCGATTGATGGTCCGAGAATATGGCCTCCTTCTAAGTCTATAGACCGTAGCGATAATAACGGCGAAGCTGACGACAGCAAATCCGCCTCTCGTAGACTGCTGTACTTCCCATTTTGAATTAGCTTACAGGGCAAGCTCGGCCGTCGCGAGTTTTCAAAACTTCCAAAGGTCAGAGGATATTTGCCTGACACAGTCGGCGGCGATATGATCCTTCGCAGCACGTCGCCATCCAGAGACAGCCGTTGAATTTCTACGAACTCCCCTTTTGATAAGTCGCTGTCCCTCGGGAAATAGATTTCTATCGGGTCTTTCACGGATGAAGAGACGTTCCTTAAAAATCTCTTGATTTTCGCCATCAATTCGTCGTTCGGCGGCTCGTCGGAGGGCATGAAGCATGAAAATGATATTGATGGGATGAGTCCTCTTAGTTCCCGTTCGATCTTATATGCAATTTTCCTTTGCGTCTGGAATTCCTCCGTATCGAGCATTTCTTTAAACTCGATTACGGCTTCACCTACACGCGCATGAGTTAATAAATAATCGGCTTTTTTAGCCACATCGGATTTTTGATTTTGGCGAGATTCTTGAGAGGGGTCGTCAAGTGACTTCCACTTAATCTCGGAGAGAGTCCTGAAATACCCCTCAAGGATTTCAGTCGCGGTCATTGTTTTGAGTAATAGCGATATCCATCTCAAAAATAAATGATTTTGGAAACTCACCGAAGGCACGTTCAGGATCAATCAAACAAATAAGGGCTCTGTTTCTGATTAGCAATTCTTGGTGTGCCTGGATGTAGTTGCTGTGAGTCTTATTAGATTGGACTTTTGACACAAACATTTCAGTCAACTGTCACCTTTACGACGGTTATTTTCCCACTGTAACGGCTGCAAATTGCTGAGTTGATCAGCTCCCCATTTTGCTACAGGCACAATATGATCTATTTCCCATCCAGTTCCATTCTGCACAGTGGCGCCGTATTGACTGTAATCAATCAAAGATCCGTACTGATCCCTGCGCCGTACATTAGGATCCACGCCAGGCACTATCAACCCTTTCTCCCACACTGCATCAACGACCGCCTTGGAAAAGTTTTTCCCTGAACGGTCCGTTCCTAGACGCCGCAAACCTCGGAAGCCATCTATTCCGTAGCTAGTTCCCCCCATGTATCTTCCCCCTGGGTTTGTAAGTTAATTACATCCGATTACAGAGAAAATATAGAGAGCCTGATGCTCTTCGAAACTAGGTCTTCTCCCTCGTATAAGCAAAACGAATCTGCAAATATTTGTACGGCGAATTCTTATCCACCGGACGGAGGCCAAAGTCCCAGGTTCTAAATTTCAAGTTCCCTGGCTGAGGCCCAACCGGCACAGGTTTAAGAGTAGCCCCACGGAAGGGCGGCGGGAGGGGCGTTGCAAGGTGGAACATGGGGGTTATTTTTCGGAAGGATTAAAGCCGATCTTGCGTTGTTTCGAGGTCGGCGGGGCCATCAGTTCCCGGATCGCGTCGAAGACGCTTTTGAATTGATCATCGTGCTCGCCGCATTTCTTCTCTAACTCCTCGATCTTACGCGCCAACGCCCTATTGCTCGCCAGAACCTGACGAAGACGGACAAAGGCTCGAATGATCTCGATATTGACCCGAATGGCCCTCTCGCTGTTCAAGACGCTGGACAACATGGCAACGCCTTGTTCCGTGAACGCATAAGGCAGATACTTTCGATGCCTGCCTCGTCCCGCGTTTGCGCTGTCTAAGGTCACAATCCGTGACCTTAAAGACTTGTACTCTCCAACCGTCAGTTGAAACATGAAGTCCCCCGGAAACCGGCCAAGATTCCTCCTAACCGCCTGATTCAAGACCTTTGTGGGAACTTCATAGAGACCTGCCAGGTCTTCATCGAGCATCACCTTCTGCCCGCGCAAGAAAAGGATTTTTCGCTCGATGGACCCGATAGGGGTAGTCACTTGGATATCCGACATGGTGCTCTCCTCTCGTCCAAGGCCTATGCAAGCCCAATGCCGGTGAAATCATGCTGGGAGGAGACGGAAAAAGGACGGAGAGCCGGACGGGAGGGTTTGATTTGTGGACGACAGAGCGACTTGGACTCAGGCCATTCTGGACGCAGGCATTGAGATACGCACCGGCATGAAAACAATTTCCCCTGGCCACATCCCCAGGGCTTTTCTATAGTCGCGTCATGGACGTCGTGGCCCAGCTCAGCCTGCTGATGGGGCCCAGCTTTCTCAGCGGCATCAACGCCTACGCGACCATCGGTTTCCTCGGCCTCTTCGGCCGGGTCGGTTGGGTCCTGCTCCCGGGGGGCCTGGACGTCCTCACCCACCCCGCCGTCTTCGTGACCACCCTCGTTCTCTTTGCGGTGGAATTCATCGCCGACAAGATCCCGGCCTTCGACACGTTCTGGGACGGCATCCAAAGCTTCATCCGCATCCCGTGCGGGGCCGTCCTGGCGTATGCGGTCGTCGGCCCCGTGGATCCGGAGCTGAAACTGGCGGCCGGCCTGTTGGGCGGAACGCTCGCGGCCTCTTCTCACGCGGTCAAGGCGGGGGTCCGCGCCATGGTCAACATGAGCCCGGAGCCCTTTTCCAACTGGCTGCTCTCCTTCGCCGAGGACGGCTTCGTCCTCGCCGGCCTTTGGTTCATCTTCTATCTGCCCTTCGTCATGGCGGGGATCCTGGTCCTCTTCCTCTGTCTCGCCATTTGGATCCTCCCCAAGATGTTCCGCGTCTTCCTGGCCGCCGTTCGCAAGGGGGCGCGCGTCTTCCGCTCACCTTGACCCTCGCGCCCGTTGATCACGGTCACGTATTCCGAGGAAGGGAGCGATGTGGCGGTGGCGAGGGAGGATGGATAGGGTCGGGCGGATTCTCGGACGATGCGAGAAAAGCTAAGAGAGCGACTTCTTCTCGAGGCGGGTCATGCGCCGCTTGAGGTGATGGAGATCCTCCGCGAAGATTTGGATGTCTTGAGAAAGGGACTCATAAACCTTGTCGATCTTGGCGTCCAATCGCGTGAAATTCGCATCCACCTGGGCGAAGCGGTCATCGATATGGGTGAAACGGCGTTCGTGGCACTCACCCTGTTCTTGGATGAGGACGAGTAGCTGGTGCTCCCGGGCCTCGCTCTTCGCGGCCTGCTCTATGATGAGCTTCTGTAGATCGTCAATTTTCTCATCCGTCGTCATTCGCCTGCCCTCCTTATGAGTTCTTCATGCCGGCGTCAATCCCTCTGCGCCCCGACAGCGACAATTTCAGAGAGCAAATAAAGTGCCATCGGCATGACGAAACTCATGGCCGGCGCCCCGCGGTGAACCTACAATAGGCGCGGATCAGGAGGGCAACCATGGGCTACTCCTTCAGCAACTACCGGATCCTGGGCGCCTGCAACCCGGCATGAAGTGCTCGATCCGCGAGATGAAGAAGGTCGAGCTGAAGCGCGTGCTGCGCCTGATCCGGATGCATCACGGCCAGGACGCGCGCTACGCGCGGCGCTACTACCGCGACTACTTCAAACGCTGGGGCAAGGGATGGGACAAGGTCATTCTGGCGGAATACCGGGGGAAGCTCGCGGGCGTCTCGGGCTATTTTTACGACAACGAGGAGGCCCGGGGCATCTACTGGCTCGGCTATACCTTCATTCATCCCAAATTTCAGGGCCGCGGCGTCGGAAGCCAGCTGCTGCAGTACATCATCCAGGACCTGAAACGGCGGGAGGCGCGCAAGCTCTTTCTTTCGACCTCCAGCGACGCCATCTACCGCGGCGCCGTCTCCTTCTACACCGACCACGGCTTCCGCTGGGAAGGCACGCTCAAGGACCTGTACGGGCCCGGCGAGGACCAGATCCTGATGGGCAAGGATCTCACGAAAAAGAGGCGCAAGGCCCGCAGGACGCGGAAACGCCGAAGGAGGCACTCATGAAAGTCCAGGACATCATGACCCGGACCGTTCGCACCTGCGGCCGGTCCACCAATCTGGCCGAGGCGGCGATGATCATGTGGCACAACGACTGCGGCGTCGTGCCGGTCGTCGAGCCGGACGGCAGGGCGGTCGGCGTGATCACCGACCGCGACATTTGCATGGCGACGGCCACCCGGCCCCTCAAGGCGGCGGAAATCACGGCGGGGGACGTCATGACCGGGGCGCTTTTCACCTGCCGGCCGGAGGAAGCCGTCAAAAAGGCCCTCCAGACCATGGCGCATCATCGGGTGCGGAGACTGGTGGTCGTCGACGCCAACGGCCGTCTGGCCGGCATCGTCTCGATGGACGACTTCGCCATTCACGCGGGAAAGGATCTTCCGGCGAAGGCGATCGTCGACACGTTAAGGTCCATCTGCTCGCGAAAGAAACCCGGGACGCACGGGACCGAACCGTCCCCCGATCCGTTCTCCGACGCCTGGTTCTAGGCGGGCCTTCGAAATCACTCCATGACTTCCTTGAGCCTCTGACCCCGGAAGCCCCGGCTGAGTTTCTTCAGGGCCTTCTCCTCGATCTGCCGCACGCGTTCCCGCGTCACGCGGAACGTGCGTCCGACCTCCTCCAGCGTGTGCTCCGAGGGTTCCCCGATGCCGAACCGCATCCGCAGGATCTTTTCCTCGCGCGGGGTCAGGGTCGCCAGGGCCTTGAGGATTTGCTCGGAGACGTGCTGCTGCATCACCGCATCGCCCGGCGTGGGGGTCCTTTGATCCGCGACGAAGTCGCCCAAGAGCGCGTCCCCGTCCTCGCCGACGGGCTTCTCGAGTGACACGGGCTGGCTCACCATCTGGGAGAGGGTCTCCACCCGTTCCGCGCTCGTCCTCATTTCCTCCGCGCACTCCTCGGGCGTCGGATCCCGGCCCAGCGTGTGAAACAGGGTCCGGGACGTCCGGGCGAGCTTGGACTGCTCCGCGATGATGTGGACGGGGATCCGGATGGTCCGCGACCGGTCCGAGAGGGACCGCGTGATCGACTGCCGGATCCACCAAACGGCGTACGTCGCGAACCGGTTCCCGAGCCGGTAATCGAATTTTTCCACCGCCCGCATGAGGCCGATGTTCCCCTCCTGAATCAGGTCGGGCAGCGGCATCCCGCACCGGGAGTATCTTTTCGCGACGCTGACCACGAGGCGGAGATTGGCCTGGATCATCCGCTGCTTGGCCTCTTCGACGTCGGCCTCGATCCTCCGGATCTCGCAGCCGAGCTTCCGCGCGAGGCTCCGCTTCGGCGAGCGCCGTCGCTGCGCCCTGAGACGCTGAAGCCGCGCGAGCCCCTCCTCCATCCGCTTGGAGAGGGTGACCTCCTCCTCGCGCGTGAGCAGGGCCGTCGCCCCCATCTCCTTCAAATAAGGGTTGAGGATATCCTCCTCCCATATGGGAGAATCATGAGTAGTTTTCACTTGTTACAACGCTTTTACTTCCGGTGGGACCCAGACGGAACTACGAGGGAGAAAGGGTACTGCAACGCCCGGACTTAAAAAACGTCCTCCTATGTAAGCGGCTTTATATCACAGATGGATGCGGAGCCCAAAGCGAGAAGTTACGAAAGGCCTCCACATGATATTCGTCACAGCCGACCCGGGGGAAACGCGGTAGGTTTCAAAAATGATCCTCAAACCGAGGAGGGACCATGTTCCGGTCGCTGCTGGCCCTCCATGACCTGTCGGAGTCCTCGAGAAGGGCCCTGCAATGGGCCCTGCGATTCGGGGAGCAATTCCGCTCCCGGCTGACCGTCCTTTCGGTGATCCCCCCCGTCGGACCTCCGCCGGGCGTCTCCGGGACGGGCCCCGCGGAGAACCAACTGACGGAACTGACCCGCCTCATCCGGACGGAGATCGACAAGGACCTGCGGGCCTGCTCGGTCGGCGCGCCGGAAGGAAGACTCGGCGGCCTGGAGGTCGTCATCGCGACGGGACGTCCCCTCGCGATCATCCTCAAGAGGATCCTCGACGGCTCGCCGGATCTCGTCTTCGTCGGAACGCACGGGCGCAAGGGCCTCTCCCGGGCCTTCTTGGGGAGCGTCGCCGAAAAGGTCGTGCGCCATTCCCCGTCGCCGGTCTTTGTCGCGCGAAAGGCCCCCCAATGGCCCCCGCAGGCGGTGCTGATACCGGCGGATGTCGCGGAGCCGCCCGACGAGGCCCTCGCATTGGCCACCCGGCTCCGCGAGACCCTCCCCTTCCGGGTCGACCTCTTGAGCGTCCTCTCCTCCCCCGATCTGATGGAGGCGTTTCCCGAGGCCTTCGCCGGCTATTCCCCCGTCGACGAGCGCGTCCTGAAACGGAAGGCCCTCGACGCGCTGAAGGCCCTCGCCGCACGGTATCCGGCGCTCGGCCTGACCCCGCATCTCGCGTCCGGCCCCGTGGCGGCGGAGATCGGTCACGCCGCCGAGGAGTTCCAGTCGGATTTCATCCTCATGCCGACGCACGGCCGCGCCGGTGTCGGGCGATTTTTCTTGGGGAGCGTCGCCGAACAGGTCGTGCGCTACGCCCCCTGTTCCGTATTAAGCGTCTGCCCGTCGAAGGCGGCCCCGTACCGGAAAAAGGTCGCGACGGAATGGATGGAGGCTGAACCATGAAATTCGGAAAAATCCTCTCCCTCTACGACTATTCGGCCCCGAGCCGGGCGGCCCTGCATTTTGCGGAGGCGCTGGCCTCCCGATTCCGGTCAAGGCTCGGGATCGTACACGTCTGGGAGATCGGCCCGACCTACCTGTTCCGGGACTGGGGGCACCAGGCCGAGCCCCTGCAGAACATCCTCAACCGGAAGCTCCTTCGGGAGGTCCAGAGACTTTCGAAGAGGAAGGGAAAGTCCCGTCCCCGGTCGGTCGGGGGCATCCTGGCCGCGGGGGAGCCCAAGGCCGCGATCGCGCGCGTCATCAACGACGAACGGCCGGACCTCGTGGTCGTGGGGAGCCATGGACGCACGGGTCTCGGCCATATCCTCATGGGGAGCGTCGCCGAGGGGGTCGTCCGCCGCTCTCCCGCGCCGGTCTGGGTTTTCCGCAAGCCGCGCCGGTTGCCTCCCAAGCGCATTTTGGTTCCGGTCGACTTCGATGACGCCTCGCGCCCGGCCGTACGCGCCGCCTCCGAGCTTGCCCGGATGTTTTCCGCCCGATTGGAGATCGTGCACGTGAGCCCCGCCGTCGAGAACATGGCGCCCTTCCCCGAAATGCGCGCCTACTTTCCGCCCAATCTCACGGGGGACCTGCGAAAACGGGCTCAAAAGCGGCTCGAACGACTCGCGGCCGGACTCGTGCCATCACGGATTTCCACCGGTCTTCACGCCCTGACCGGATCGCCCGCGGAAGCGATCTGCCGCTCCGCCCGCTCGCTGGGCGCGGATCTCATCGTCATTCCGACGCACGCGCGCCGCGGGATGGCCCGCCTGGTCCTGGGAAGCGTCGCGACCGGCGTCGTCCGCCATGCGCCCTGCTCCATTCTCACGCTTCCCCCGAAGAAGCCCTCTTGAAGAAGTTCTTCTCAGGAATTCTTGTCTTGACCGAAATTCTCCTGGGCGCGCCGCTGCCCGCCGCGTCCGAGACCCGTTACGGAGAAATCCTCTGCACCCAAAAAGGGTACGAGTGCCGGGAAATCGCCGAGGCAGAGACCTGGCAGACGCTCTGGAGCGACGACGGCGAACGGGATCTGGTCCAACGGGTCAATCGGATGAACGTGCGGCTCCGCCCCGGCATGATCCTGGCCGTTCCCAAGAAGCTCAAGCGCATTTCGTTGATGGACCTCTCTCCTTTCCCGAAAAAGCGCGACTCGGGCGGGGAAAAACTCATCGTCGTGGATCTCTCCCTGCTCGCCTGGGGGGCCTACAACGAGGACGGCAAGCTGGTCCTTTGGGGCCCCGCGTCCGGGGGAAAGAAATGGTGCCCGGACGTGAGGAGCCGATGCCGGAGCCCCGGCGGGGATTTTTACGTCCTCTCCAAGGGGAGCCCCAAATGCCGGTCCCGCAAGTTCCCCATCGGCCGCGGCGGGGCGCCGATGCCGTACTGCCTGTTCTTCCGCCGCGGATACGCCCTTCACGGCTCGCCCGAGGTCCCGGGCTACAACGCCAGCCACGGCTGCGTCCGTCTCTTTACGCCGGACGCGCGCTGGTTGAACGAGGTCTTTGCCGAGGCCCCGGCCGAGGAAAACGGCTTCCAAGGAACGGCGGTCACCGTCCTTCCGTATGAAGATCCGATCCCCCTCCTCCCCCCCTGATCAAGTCTCATGATAAATCTCATACGCAGGCCCCTCCCGGATGGTTTAAAGTTCTAAGGTGATCGAAGAAAAACCGCCGCTGACGCGTCAATGGGGCTGGATCGCCCTCATCCTCCTCCTCGTGGGCGGCTACCTCTACCTTGTCAAGAACCCGGCGTGGATGGGCGCGACCGAGACGCTCTCCTACAGCGACTTCCTCAACCGGCTGGACAAGGGAGAGCTCGACGAAGTGACCGTCTCGGCCGATCAGATCTCCGGGACCCTCAAGGCCGCGGCGGGGGAAAAGCCCCGGCGATTCACGACCGTCCCGGTCCCGGACGAGCGGTTGGTCGAGCGCCTGAACGCCAAGGGCGTGTCGTTCGCGGGGACGGCCCGAAACACCGCGCTGTGGACCCTTCTCGGTTGGGTCCTTCCCTTTCTCGTCCTCTTTTGGCTCTGGAGGTCCATGGTGGGCCGCATGGCCGAAGGCCCCCAGGGCGGACTCATGCGGGCCGGCAAGTCGAAGGCCAAGGTCTACATGGAGAAGGACGTCAAGGTCACGTTCGACGACGTCGCCGGCGTGGAGGAGGCCAAGGAAGAGGTGCGCGAGCTGATCGATTTCCTCAAGGACCCGACGCGCTACGCCCAGTTGGGGGCGCGGGCCCCCAAGGGCATCCTCCTGGTGGGACCTCCGGGTTCGGGCAAGACCCTCATGGCGCGCGCGATCGCCGGCGAGGCGAGCGTCCCGTTCTTCTCGATCAACGGCTCCGAATTCGTGGAGATGTTCGTGGGCCTGGGGGCCGCGCGCGTCCGCGACCTTTTCGAGCAGGCGCGGGCGAACGCCCCCTGCCTCCTCTTCATCGACGAACTCGACGCCGTGGGAAAATCCCGCGCCCTGGGCTACTTAAGCGGCGGCGCCCATGAGGAGATGCAGCAGACCTTGAACCAGCTCCTGGCCGAGATCGACGGCTTCGATCCGTCCAAGGGGATCATCCTCCTGGCCGCCACCAACCGTCCGGAGATCCTGGACCCCGCCCTCCTCCGGGCCGGGCGGTTCGATCGCCAGATCCTCCTGGACAACCCGGACCTGAACGGGCGCGCGGCGATCCTCAAGGTGCACATGAAGAAGGTGAAGCTCGCCTCCGAGGTTTCGGCCGAAAAGGTCGCGGGGCTGACGCCCGGATTCTCGGGCGCCGATCTCGCGAACCTGGTCAACGAGGCGGCGCTTCTCGGCACGCGCCGGAAGGCCGCGGCGGTCGAGGAAAACGACTTCGTCGCCGCCATCGAGCGGATCGTGGCCGGTCTCGAGCGGCGCAAGCGCCTCATGAACCCCGAGGAGCGCCGGCGGGTCGCCTACCACGAGATGGGCCATGCGACCGTCGCCCTGGCCGAAGGGGAGCTCGTCCAGGTCCAGAAGGTGAGCATCATCCCGCGCGGGATCGGCGCCCTGGGCTACACGATGCAGCGCCCCACCGAGGACCGCTATCTCATGAGCCGCGGGGAACTCGTCCGGAAGATCGCGGTGCTGATGGGCGGTCGGGCCTCCGAGACCCTCTTCTTCGACGACGTCTCCACCGGCGCGGGCGACGACCTCACGAAGGCGACCAACATCGCGCGGGCGATGGTGACCGAGTACGGGATGAGCGGCAAGCTGGGGCTGGCCACCTTCGAGGTGGAGCGCTCGCCCTTTCTCCAGGGCGCGACGACCGCTTCCCGGAGGATGGAGATCAGCGAGGAGACCTCCCGGATCATCGACGGCGAGGTGAAGTCGATCCTGGACGAGGCCTACCAGCGGGCCGCGCAGGCGATCGAGCGGAACCGTAAATTTTTGGAGGCCGGCGCCAAGCGCCTCTTGGAGGTCGAAACCATCGACCAAAAGGAACTCCAGCCCCTGTGGCAGGAGCTGGGGACCGGGGACGACAAGAAAAAACCCCCCGTCGCCGTCGTCAGGACGTGACTCGGCAAGCCTAAGTCGAAGTCCAGAAAAGTCTGAAATTCAACCTCACCTGTCCAAGTTTTTAGACCCTTGCGCGTCGAGCCCCGATTGGAACCCTTGGCATGCCACTTGCTATCCCTGCATTGCCCCACTGAACCCTTGCGGGGCGTTAATTACGGTATATACTATATATGAAGTTCGAATGGGATCCAAAGAAGGCAGCGATAAACCTTCACAAGCACGCTGTATCGTTTGAAGAGGCGATGACTGCTTTTGAGGATCTGGACGCTTTCATAACGGTGGATGAACTGCATTCTAATGATATGGAGAAGCGCCATTGGCTCATTGGCTGTGTTGATTCGGGATTACTGATCACGGTCGTCTTTACGGAGCGCTGTGGCACGACGAGACTCATCAGTGCTCGACCGGCCAGTCGGAGAGAAAGGAAACTTTATGAAGCGTATCAGAGAATTTCCCTTTCATAGGGCCAGGAGAATAACGCCACGAGAAACGGAAATGTATCGACGAGCCATCGAAGAAAAGCTTGGCGTGAAGCGACCTCCGAGGGGGAGACCTCAGAAGGAGGTAGACATGAAGTACCGGCCAATCTCCATCCGCCTGGACCCCCGTATCCTCAAATGGGCCCAGACCCAGGGAAAGCGCCGGGGCATCGGTTATCAGACGGTGATCAATCTGGCCTTGCTGAAACTGGTGGCTTGATCAAGGATCAGCGGTTCTTCCGGAGGAAGTCCTTGAGACGCTGTTCCACCTCGGGCGGAATTTGCACGGCGGTGGCCTCACGGACAATGCGGGGGGTCTCCCGGTAAGAACGCACGAAGTCGAGGCAGGGGGGACATTCATCGAAATGTTCCTTCAGCGCGGCATGCTCTTCCGGCGAAAGCCTTTTCTCGAGGTAGTCCATGAGAAGCTCAATAGTTTCCTGACAGGTCTTTTTTCCCATCACCCCTCACCTCCCAAGAGACGGCCCAGATACCCCCGCAGCATCAGGCGCGCCCGGTGAAGGCGCGTTCGAACGACGCCGGGTTCGAGATCGAGCATCTTCGCCGTTTCCATCGTGGAGAGTTCGTCCAAATCCCGCAGCACCAGCGGCGCCCGGTAGGCTTCCGGAAGACGCTGGATCGCTTCCAAGGCCTTCTGCGCCAGTTCTTTGCGTTCAAGCAGCTCATCGGCGCGCGCCACGCGGCCGTAATCGAGGTCCAACCGTTCGAGGCGCCCCTCTTCATTGAACCTCGGCAGGTACTCCTCGAGGGACCGGGACGGTTCCCGCTTCTTCGACCGCAGGCGCATGAGGGCGACGTTGGATCCGATCCGGTAGAGCCATGTCCAAAACCTCGCGTCGCCACGATACGTTTCCAGCTTCCGGAACACTTGCAGAAAGGTTTCCTGCAAGACCTCCTCCGCTTCCCGGGGATCGCCGACAAGACGCAGGGCCAACCCGTACACCTTCTGCTGGTAACGCCGGACCAACAGGTCGAACGAGGCATCGTCTCCCGATCGCGCCCGTTCGACCAACGCCTCGTCCGTCATCGTGGAAAGATCGCGATCTTCGGCCGTCATGAGGGACCTGTCCCCTTCCCGCACACCGCCATCGGATTCTACCCCTTCACGCCGTGCGCCGCGATAAGCGATTGGCGACGCGGGGAAAGAGGGAGAGCCCGAACCCGAACACCAAGTGCGCGGCCCAACTCCAAAAAGTCGGCACCTGCTCGGCCCAGATGTCATGGCCGTGGAGGGCCTTCATCGCCGCCGGCATGATGAGATTCACGTCGACGATTTGACTCAAGAGGCCGATGGCCGCTCCCAGAATCAACAGCCCGGTCCCGCCGCGAACGTTGAGCGAATGGACGGCGCTCCCAAAGAGGATGCTCCAAAAAAGCGGCGGTCCGAACTGATGAAGACCGAGCCCGGCCAGAAAGGCCGGGAGGTGGAAGCCCTGGAGGGCCGGCTCCCCGAAGACAAACGACCCGATGACTTGAACCGGATAAAGGGGCCCCTTGCCGAGGAAGATCGTGAAGACGGCCATCATGACCACGGCCATGATCAGACCCGAAAGCTGTCCGGTGATAACGGCCGCCGCAAGATCCTTCCGGAATGAAATCCCCGGTTGGGCCACGCCGCCGATCGGATGGGCATACTTTATGACATTTGCCTGTTCCATGAAGAGAACCTCCTTTTGTGGGGATGAACTTTGCCCCTGTTAAGTTGGATGCTCCCCGGGGCCGGGCGTGTCAGAGAATTCCGGACCAGCCGTAACCCTTAACGATTCTCAGGCATTGGCATGAGCAAGATCATGGTTCTTCCCGTCGAAAGCCGCGATTATTTCGTCATGGCATTGCGGATGGCCAGACTTTCGCTGATTTCGCTTGTTCTGCTCGCGATCCTCTTTTTCCCCAACAAGCAAACTTTGGCGCACTGCGATGGCTTGGACGGCCCGGTCGTCCAGGCGGCTCGAAAGGCCCTGGAGAGCGGAAACGTGAACTTCGTTCTCCCTTGGGTCCGGAAAAACGACGAGACTGAGATCAAGGACGCCTTTCGGAAAACGCTCGCCGTCCGGACAGTCAGCCCGGAAGCGCGGGATCTCGCGGACACGTATTTCTTCGAGACCGTGGTCCGCATCCATCGATCCGGGGAAGGAGAGGCCTTCACCGGTCTCAAGCCCGCGGGTCGCGATCTTGGCCCCGCCATACCGGCGGCGGACAAGGCGATCGAGAACGGCTCCGATAGGGACTTGATAAACCTCCTGACGGACGAGATCCGGGAAGGGATCGAGGCGCATTTTATGCGGGTTCTGGCAAAAAAGAATTTTAATGCCGATCACGTGAAGGCGGGTCGCGAGTACGTGAAGGACTACGTGGAGTTCATTCACTACGTGGAGCGGATGCACGAGGCGGCCCAAGGCCGGGTTCATGGCCATTATCCGGAAGCCGGCGCGGGAGGTGAAAATCATGCCAACGACTCGAACTGAAAGCGCCGCTTCGCCGACGGATCGGATCAACCCGTCGATTCCCAGCTTTGACCCGAACGAAGGCCCCCCTAAGCGCCGCCCGGAGCCTTGCCGCCGCCCTTTTTACCGCCTTTTGGGGGAGGCGGGTTTCCCCAGGACATTCCCCGGCCGCCACCGCCGCCGCCACCACCGCGTCCTCCCCCGCCGCCACTTCCGCCACGTCCGTGACGGCCCTTGCCGTGGCCGCCCCGGCCCTCGCGGCCGGGTTGCTGGGGTTGGGCCAGCACCCGGAATTCCGGCACGTAATAATGCTCTTCGATCTGAACGGCCTTCGGCGGGGCCTTTTCGCCCTCGGCCAGGCTCATCACCATCATCCGGGCCAGGCCCGCGTTCTTGGCCGCGATGTCCAGGGAGTTGACGAAGTGCTTGAGCCGGTCGCCTTCCAGCTTGAATGTTTCTCCCAGGCCCGCCTGGATCTCCTCGGGGTTCTTGCCCTCGGCGGTGAGCGCGGCCTTGGCTTCGAGGCCCCGCGCTAAGAGATGACTCGGAAATTCCGTGACGGCTTTCATGGGATCTGTCCTTTGTGTGGCTGCGTTGAAGGGTCGTGGCCAGTATGCGGGATAAGCCTCGCGGGGGTCAACACATTCGGCTCAGGCGCCCCATCCATGTTATGATTCCGTCGTGGGGAAGACGATCCGGTTCGCGATGCTCGTGGGGTGCCTGGCCGCGGCCGCCGTCGGGAAGGCCGCCGGCGCGGCGGACGGCTGGCGCCTCTTTCATTCGGAGGCGGGCGGTTTTCAGGTGGAGACGCCTGGCGAACCGGCGTTCTCCGAATCCGTCGACAAGACTTTTGTCGGCAGCGTGACGAACCATCTCTTCACGGTCGCTCTCCCCTTCGAGGAATTCACCGTCGAATATTCGGACCTCCCGGGCCTCGCGCTGGCCCTGGCCGGCCCGGCGACGATCCTCAAGGAGGCCAAGGAAGCCCTCCTCAAGGACGTCCGGGGCGACGAACTCACGTTCCGTCTCCTTCGCAAAAAGGGGGACGACCGGGCCGAGCTCAGCTACGTGGGCCATGTCGACGAAAATCCCGGCGTCATGGGCTTTGCGCGGTTCTACCTCCGGGGCGGGCGCATCTACGTCCTGCACGCCATGCTGTCCGGAGGACGCCCCATCGATCCCGAACGGGTGTCGCGCTTTCTCAGATCGTTCTTGATTGAGGGCTCCAAAGGAGACTAATGCTTCAAACCATGCTTCATCGGCTCGAAGACGGCCTGTTCGCCGTTCACGACGGCATCGTGTCTCTGAGCGGAGACCGGCTGGGATATCTCTGCATCGCGAACGGGATCATCGGAGACATGCTGGAAGAACGAAAGAGCCGCCTCGCGATTCCGATGGCATTCTACACCGGCGGGAAACGCCTCTCCCTGACGAAGGGTTCCCTCGAAGGTCTTGGGCTTCCGGACGGCGGAACGGTCTGCGTGTTGGCCCACGGGAGCTGCAATTCCGAGAAGGATTGGGGGTTTCGCGGCGATCCCTCCAAGGATTTCGGTTCCCTTCTCCAGGCGGATCTTGGGTTTTTCCCCATCTACCTTCGCTACAATACGGGCCTGCACATATCGACGAACGGCAAGCGGCTCTCCGGCCTGTTGGAAAGGCTGGTCCGCAACAATCCCGTCAAGGTGAAGGAGATCGTCCTGCTCGGTCACAGCATGGGGGGGCTCGTCTTCCGAAGCGCGTGCTTCTACGGGCAAAAGGAAAACAAGGAATGGGTGCGGCGGGTCAAAAAGATATTTTACGTGGGATCCCCCCACTGGGGGACCCATTTCGAGAAATTCGGGAAGTTGACGACGACCGTCCTTCGGCTCATCCCCACCCTGCCCACGAAGGCCATCGCCGCGTTCATCGACCTTCGCAGCGCGGGCATCAAGGATCTGCGTCACGGCTTCCTGACCCACAGGGATTGGCAGCGCCCGCACGCCGATGATCTCTTCTATGTCCACCAGAACAAGACTCCGCTCCTGGAGACGGCCGATCATTACCTCCTCTGCGGGACCATCGCGAAGTCCCTGGATTCGACGGTCGGGCGCCTGTTCGGGGACGGGATGGTCCATCCGGGGAGCGGAACGGGCAAGGGCCTGCTTCCATCGAGCAAGATCCCCTTCCGGGCGGACCACAGCAGGATCTTCCCCGGCATTTCTCACTACAACTTGATGAAAAACATGAAGGTGTACCGCCAGATCCGGGAGTGGTGCGGCCGCTAGGACAGACGCCGTTCCAGCTCGCCCAAGATCTCCAGACGGTTCCTTCAGGCGCCCTTGATCGGAATCTTGACCGTCGCCTTCTGCGCCTGGGGCGTCTTCGGGAGCGAGATCTTCAGAACGCCCTTCGCGAACGTCGCATTCACCTTGTCCGTCACCACCTCGCAGGGAAGAGGGATTTCGCGGTACACGGAGCCGAAGCGCCGCTCCTTGCGGTAGTAGTCCTTCCGCTTCTCCTCCTGCTCCTCCTTCTTCTCCCCCTTGATGACGAGGCGGTCGTGGTTCAGGCTGACCTCGATGTCCTTCTCGTCCATGCCCGGGAGTTCCGCCGTGATGAGGACCTCCTTCTCCGTCTCGGCCACGTCGGTGCTCGGGATCTGCAGCGCCGCCGCCGCGCGGGGCAGAAGGGGCTCCAGCCCCACGTCGCCGAACCAGTCGTTGAACATGCGGTCGATCGCCTCGTGCACGGGCCACAGACCGCGCGTGGCGGGCCTTCTCTCCGCTGGCACCGCCGGATTTTTTTCGTTCGCCATAGAACCTCCCCGTTATTCTTGCAGGTTACGGACGGACCCATCCTCCCTAATGAACCGCCCTTTGCGCGGTCGGGATGTGGCCCAGGCGGCGCGCGAGCTCCCGGTCCTTGTGAACCACCTGATCCAGGGCGTCCTGGAGGTCCGACAAGAACGTCATGAAGGAACCTCGAAAGCCGGTCTTCAGGGCGACCTGGTAGGAGGCCTCGGTCACCTTGGTGAGGAACTCCTTCAAGAGGGCCTCCATGCGGTCATTCAGGGCCACGCGGCGGGCCGCCCGGGGCGATTTTGTTTTTCGTCTCATAGGCCACTCCTTGTTTACCGGCGCCCGAAGGAGCCCTGCTTGGGGCCACCGAGCTTCGTCTGCCTCCGTCCCCGGTCCTCTCGGACGTCCTTCGATTGTTTAAAATTCCCAACCGTCTTTCGGTGCTTCATCGCCATCTCGTTTCTCTTGTCCCCGCGTTTGTGCGACGCGGCCTTCTGCCTCGACGACTTCGCCATAAATCTCCTTTTGTTTTCTTATACGCCGGACGGTCTTTGACCGACCATGACAGACGTCATAACCTCGCATGATTTTCTCCATGGTGCCATGGGGGGTCCGGGGGTATTCTCTCCGAAAAGTGAAAACCATTCCCGACCCCATCGCGTCCTTCTACGGACTCGAGGAGAACGACGAGAAGGGACGGCCCTGCCGCGGGGCCGCCTGCTTTGTCGCCCGCCATGTGAATCCGGAACGCTGGCGCGAGGCCTGCCTGGGGCGCGCCCTCTACTGTCTGGGCCAGTGTTTCGCCGCGCCCGCGGCGCCGGAGCCGGGGCTTCGGCCGCTCATCCGATCGGACGCGCGGACAACCGTCGTCTTGGAGGGTCTCCTTCAAGGTCCCTGCCGGACGGTCCGCGATTACAAACGCCGCGGGGGGTTCCGGGCCCTCGAGAGGGCCTTGGGCCTGGGACCGGAGGCGATCCTCGCCGAGGTCGAGGCCTCCGGGCTCCGCGGCCGCGGCGGCGCCGGCTTTTCCACCGGACGCAAGTGGCGCATGGTCGCGCAGGCCGCCTCCGCCGACGGCGACAAGTTCGTCGTCGCCAACGCCGATGAGGGCGATCCCGGGGCCTACATCGACCGCTTCCTGATGGAGGACGACCCGTTCCGGTTGATCGAGGCCATGGCCATCGCCGCCTGCGCCGTGGGCGCGACGAAGGGGCTGATCTATCTCCGGCAGGAATACCCGGCGGCGCGATCGATCCTCGAGGGCGCGTTGGAGGAGGCTCGCCGCGAGACGGGCCACCCGATCGACCTCGAGCTCGTCGTCGGGCGCGGGAGCTACGTGTGCGGCGAAGAGACGGCCCTCATCCGTTCCATCGAGGACGAGCGGCCCGAGGTCCTGGCGCGGCCTCCGTACCCGACCGAACGCGGCCTCTTGGACCGGCCGACCCTGGTCAACAACGTGGAGACCCTCGCCTCGATCCCGTGGATCGTCCAAAACGGCGGAGCGGCCTATCACGCGATGGGCATCGGAAAGAGCCGGGGGACCAAGGCGGTCTCCCTCAACTCCCTCTTCCGGCGCCCGGGTCTCTACGAGGTCGAATTCGGCCTCCCGGTCCGGAGGATCGTCGAGGACCTGGGCGGCGGGCTCGCGGAGGGGGCGATCCAAGGCCTCTTGATCGGCGGCCCCCTGGCCGGCGTCCTCCCGCCTTCGCTGTTCGAGACGCCCTTCGCGTTCGAGGAGTTGGCCGCCGCCGGGGCGGCGGTGGGCCATGGCGGGGTCGTCGCCTTCGACGAGCGGACCTCCCTCAAGGATCTGATCCTGCACGTCTTCGCCTTCGCCGCGGACGAGTCCTGCGGCAAGTGCACGCCCTGCCGCCTCGGAAGCCGCCGGATCGAAAGGGCCCTGGAACGCGGCGAACTGACCCGCGCGGATTGGGAGGACATCGTCTCCGCCCTGGGGAGGACCAGTCTCTGCGGCCTGGGCGGCGGGCTCGCGGAATTCGCCAAGAGCCTCTCGCGCCATTACCCGAAGGAGCTCGCGCGATGCCTCGCCTGACCATCAACGGGCAGTCCTGCGAGGTCCCGGAGGGCACCACCCTGCTGGCCGCCGCCTCCCGGCTGGGCATCACGATCCCCACGCTCTGCGACGATCCGCGGCTCGAGCCCAGCGGGGCCTGCCGCCTCTGCGTGGTGGAGATCGCCTCCGCCGCCCGTCCCGTCACGGCCTGCAACACGGTCGCCGCCGACGGCATGACGGTGACCACCCACAGCCCCGATCTGGAGCGGGATCGCCGGACCCTCCTCAAGCTCCTCGCGGAGCATTATCCCGCGGGACCCCTCGAGGCCTTTCCGCAAAAACCCTTTCACCGTCTCTTGGCCCAGTACGGCGTTCAGGCCTCGGGCCCTCCCCACGCCCCGCGGGGCGACGACTCCCACCCCTACCTTCATGCCGACATGTCCCAATGCATCACCTGCTTTCGGTGCGTGAGGATCTGCGAGGAGGTCCAGGGACAATTCGTCTGGAAGGCCTGGGAGCGCGGGGACGCCACGACGATCGTCCCCGACTCCGGCACAAACCTCCTCGAGAGCTCGTGCGTCGCCTGCGGGGCGTGCGTCGACACCTGCCCCACAGGGGCCTTGGAGGACCAAGGCATCCTCAAGAAGGGAGTCCCGGAGCGGTGGACGCGAACGACCTGCCCTTACTGCGGCGTGGGCTGCGAGATGGAACTGGGGACCATCGGTCCGGAGGTCGTCACCGCACGTCCGGTCCTCGACGCGCCCGTCAACAAGGGGCACCTGTGCGTCAAAGGACGCTATGCCCACGAATTCGTCCATGCCGAGGACCGGATCACCTCCCCGATGATCCGGGACAACGGGGATTGGAGGCCGGCGACCTGGGACGAGGCCCTCTCTTTTGCCGCCGCTCGCCTCCAACGCATCCGGAAGGCGCACGGGCCCGACGCCATCGGCGTCCTGGGATCCGCCCGCGCCACCAACGAGGAGAACTACGTCGCGCAGAAATTCGCCCGCGCGGTGTTGGGCACGAACAACGTCGATTGTTGCGCCCGCGTCTGCCACACCCCGTCCGCCGCCGCCCTCAAGTGGATGCTGGGGACCGGGGCTTCCACGAATTCCTTCGATGACATCGAGCTCTCCAAGACCCTCCTCCTGGTCGGCACGAACGCGACGGAGAACCATCCCGTCGTGGGGGCCCGGATCAAGGAGCACGTCCTCAAGACCGGGGCGAACCTCATCGTCATCGATCCGCGGGAGACCGAGCTCGCCCGCTACGCCCGTATCCACCTCGCGCCCCGGCCCGGGACGAACATCCCGCTGCTCCACGCGATGGCGCACGTCCTCCTGGCGGAGGGGCTTGCGGACACCGGGTTTCTCAAGGCCCGCGTGACGGAGTTGGAGGAGTTCCGGAACTTCATCGCGGAATGGACGCCCGAGCGCTCCGCGGGGATCTGCGGCGTCGATGCGTCCAAGATCCGCGAGGCCGCACGCCACTATGCGACGGATCGGCCCTCGATGAGCTTCCACGGCCTGGGGCTCACCGAACACGTGCAAGGCACGGAGGGCGTCATGGCCCTCATCAACCTGGCCCTGCTGACCGGAAACCTGGGCCGGCCCGGCGCGGGGATCAATCCGTTGCGGGGCCAGAACAACGTCCAGGGCGCGGCCCACATGGGCTGCGACCCCGGAATCCTGACCGGCGCCGTGTCCCTCAAGGACAACCGCGAACGTTTCGAAAACGTTTGGGGCGCGAAGATCCCCGAGACACGCGGGCTGAACCTCCTGGACATGATGGATGCCGCCGACGCCGGCCGTTTCAAGGCCCTGTGGGTGATCGGCTACGACGTCCTCCTGAGCAACGCGAATTTGACCCAGACCCGGAAATCCTTCGCCGCCATGGACCTGGTCGTCATCCAGGACCTCTTCCTGAACGAGACGGCCCGCGAGTTCGGGACCGTCTTCCTGCCCGTCGTGTCTTCCTACGAGAAGGACGGCACGTTCATGAACGCCGAAAGGAGGATTCAGAAGGTCCGCAAGGCGATCGAGCCCGTCGGCGATTCCAAGACCGACCTCGAGGTCTTGTATTTGGCTGCCAAGGCCCTGGGCGCGGAGGAGATCCTGCCCCAGAGGTCTTCCGAAGAGGTCTGGAACGAGATCCGCCGCGTGTGGCCCGCCGGGGCGGGGATCAGCTACGGGCGGATCGAGGACCACGGCATCCAGTGGCCCTGCCCCACGGAGGACGACGCGGGCACGGCCATCCTCCACGAAGGCGTCTTCGCCTCGGGGACGACCGCCGCCCTCCGCCGGATCGACTACCGGCCCACCGAGGAAACGACGACGGACGATTTCCCGTTCCTCCTCTCGACGGGCCGGACGCTTTACCAGTTCAACGCGGGCACGATGACGCTGCGGACCCCGAACGCCCTCCTCCGCCCCCGGGACCTGCTGGAGATCGCCCCGGCCGACGCCGAGAGGCTTCGAATTCGAGAGGGGGAAACGGTCTCCGTCGTGAGCCGGCACGGCCGGATCAAGCTGCCGGCGCGCATCACGCCGTCCGTCAAACCCGGCGAGCTGTTTGCGACCTTCCACACCCCCGAGGCGGAGGTCAACCTCGTCACCAGCCCCCACCGGGACCGCTTCGTCAAGGCCTGCGAATACAAGGTGACCGCCGTGCGCCTCGAGACGGCGGCGGGAAAGACCCGATGAGGCTGGCGGAGGACGCGCCTCCATGTCATAAGGCCGGCATGGCGGGGGATCGACAGGCCGTCTTCGTCGCGAAGGACCTCACGAAGGTTTACAAGATGGGCGAGGTCGAGGTGCCGGCGCTCCGCGGCGTCGATCTCGACCTCCAGGAAGGCGAGTTCGTCGTCCTCCTCGGACCTTCGGGCAGCGGGAAGTCAACGCTGCTGAACATCCTCGGAGGGCTCGACGCCCCGACCGGCGGCGTCGTTCATTACCGGGACCACAACCTCCTCGAGGCGGGCGAGGAGGCCCTCACCCGCTACCGGCGCGAGCACATCGGCTTCGTCTTCCAGTTCTACAATTTGATCCCCAGCCTGACCGCCCTCGAGAACGTCACGCTCGTCACGGAGATCGCGGAGAGGCCGATGCCTCCCGACGAGGCCCTGAAGCTCGTGGGTCTCGACGAGAGGAAGAACCACTTCCCCTCGCAGCTCTCGGGCGGCGAGCAACAGCGGGTCGCCATCGCCCGCGCCATCGCCAAGCGGCCGGACGTGCTCCTCTGCGACGAGCCGACGGGGGCCCTGGACTACGCGACCGGCAAGTTCGTCTTGGAGGCGATCCGGAAGGTGAACGAGGAACTCGGGACGACGACCGTCGTCATCACCCACAACGCCGCCATCGCCGGGATGGCCGACCGGGTGATCCGCCTGGGCGACGGGAAGATCGTTTCGGTGAACGTGAACACGAAGAAACTCACGCCCGGGGAGCTGTCCTGGTGAAAAAACTCGACCTCAAGGTCCTGCGCGACCTGCGCGGCATGAAGGCCCAGGTGATCACCATCGCCCTCGTGGTGGCGAGCGGCATCTCGGCCCTCGTCGCCTCCCTCATCACCCACGACTCCCTCAAGCTCGCCCAGGCGGCCTTTTACAGCCAGGGCCGTTTCGCGGACGTCTTCGCCGAGTTGAAGCGCGCCCCCCTGCCGGTCCGGGAGGAGCTGCGGAAGATCGACGGCGTGGCGAGCCTCGAGACACGCGTCGTCCAGGAGGCCCTGCTGGAGATCCCCAACCGGGTCGATCCGGCCGTGGGGCGTTTTCTCTCCGTCCCCGAGGACGGGCGGCTCGAACTCAACCGTATCTACGTCCGCGAGGGGCGAATGATCGATCCGAAGAAGGGCGACGAGGTGCTTCTGAGCGAGGGCTTCGCCACGGCGAACGGCTTCAAGCCCGGGGACGAGATCGTCGCGATCTTGGAGGGAAAGTACAAGAAGCTTCACATCACGGGGACGGCCCTTTCTCCCGAATACATCTACGCCATCCGAGCGGGAACCGCCCTCCCCAACGACCGCGAGTTCGGCATCTTCTGGGTCTCCGAGGAAACGCTCGCCTCGGCCCTGGACATGCAAGGGGCCTTCAACAGCGTGACCTTGACCCTCGCCCCGGGGGCGAACAAGCCCCGGGTCCTCGAGGCGATCGACCGGATCCTCGCGCCTTACGGGGGCTTCGGGGCCTACGACCGCGAGGACCAGCTCTCCCACCGTTTCACTTCGGACGAGATCGAACAGCAGAGGGTCTCGGCCATCCTCATCCCGTCCGTCTTCCTGGCGGTCTCCGCCTACCTCCTGAACGTCGTCATCAGCCGCCTGATCGGGCTTCAGAGGGGGCAGATCGCGACCCTCAAGGCCGTCGGCTACGGCAATTGGACCATCTCCCTCCACTACCTGAAGATGATCAGCGTCATCGTCCTCATCGGCGCCGCGATCGGTTATGCGGCCGGCATCTGGATCGGACGGCAACTGACGGTCGTCTACACCGGCTTTTTTCACTTCCCCCTGCTCATCTCGCGGCTGAATCCCCTCCAAGCCGCGCTGGGCCTGGGCGTGAGTTTTCTCTCGGCGGCCGCGGGAGGTTACGGGGCGCTCCGGCGCGTGTTCAGGCTCGCCCCCGCCGAGGCCATGCGCCCGCCCGTGCCGCTGATGTTCCACCGGACGCTCGCGGAAAAATTGGGGGTCTCGCGGTATCTCTCGACCACCGGACGCATCATCTTCCGGAACCTCACCATCCGGCCGCTGCGCTCGGGCCTCGGGATCGTCGGCATCTCCTTCGCCCTCATGATCCTCATGCTCGGGCTCTTCTGGAAGGACTCCGTCGCCTACATCGTCTACCATCAGTTCTCCATCCTGCAGCGGGACGACATCTCCCTCTCCTTCACCGAAAAAACCGCCGGAGACGCCCTCCAGGAAATCGCCCATCTCCCCGGCGTCATGGCGGTCGAGGGCTACCGGACCCTTCCCATCCGCATCCGGCACGGCCAGGCGAGCGAACAGACCGGTCTCTTCGCGATCCCCGCGGGGGCGCGGCTCCGGGAGATCCGCGATGAGGACATGAAACGCGTCCCCCTCCCGCCGGAAGGGGCCATCCTCAGCCGGAATCTCGCCGAGCGCCTGGGCATCCGGCCCGGCGAATCCTTCGACGCGGAGGTCTTGGAAGGCAAGCGCCCGACGCACCGGATCCTCTGCGCCGGGATCGTGGACAGCTGGGTGGGGAGCTTCGTCACGATGGACCTCGCGGCGATCAACCGGCTGATGGGCGAGGATGTCGTCTCGTCCGCCTCGCTTCAGATCGACTCCGCGCACCGCGATGAGCTCCTGCTCAAACTTCGCGAACTCCCCCGCGTGGGGGCGGTCAACGTCAAGGCGACGGCGATCCGCATGTTCGAAAAGACGATGGCGAGCTTCATTTTGGTCTACGCGGCGGTGTTGACCGGATTCGCGGCCATCATCGCCGTGGGCGTGGTCTACAACACCGCGCGCGTCTCCCTCTCCGAAAGGACCTGGGAGCTCCTGAGCCTGCGCGTCCTGGGATTCACGCGGAACGAGGTCTTCCGCATCTTGGCGGGCGAGGCGGCGATCCTGACGATCTTCGCCATTCCCCTGGGCTGGTTCCTGGGTTATTGGTTCGCCCGTCTCATGGTCGCGCTGATTCATACCGAGGAGATGCAGATCCCGATGTATTTGGAGCCGGTCACCCTCTTCTATGCCACCGCCGTCGTCGTGATCGCGAGCGTCCTGAGCACGGTCATCATTAGACGCATCATCAACCGGATGGATCTCGTGGCGGCCCTCAAGGTACCCGAATAAATGGACACCGACCGCTATAAGGCCTTCAAACGGACTTTGTTGATCGCGGCGGGCGTGGGCGTCGCCGCGGCGGCCCTCTGGGCCCTCCGCCCGCGTCCCCTCCCCGTGGAGCTCGGGCGCGTCGCCCGCGGGCCCTATGAGCTGACGGTCGTCGAGGACGGGGTCACGCGCGCCAAGGAGATCTTCACGGTCGCCGCGGACGTCTCGGGCAATCTGAAACGCGTCACGCGCCACGCCGGGGACCGCGTGAAGGCGGGCGAGGCCGTGGCGGAGATCGAATGGGACGAGCCGAGGTTTCTCCGATCCCCCGTGGACGGCTTCATCCTCCGCGTCGTCCGGGAGAGCGCGGGCCCCATCGAACGGGGCCAGACGGTCATCGAGATCGCCGACGCCATGTCCCTGGAAATCGTCGCCGACGTCCTGACGACGGACGCCGTCCGGATCCGTCCCGGCGCCTCCGTGAAGATCGAGGGCTGGGGAGGCCCCCGGCCCCTCGAGGGCAAGGTCCGGATCGTGGAACCGTCGGCCTTCGAGAAGACCTCCGCCCTAGGCGTGGAGGAACAGCGCGTGAACGTGGTGATCGACTTCGTCTCCCCTCCGGAGGAATGGAAGGGGCTCGGCGACAAGTACCGCGTGGTTTGCCACATCGTCGTGGCCTCGCTTGCGGACGCCCTCACCGTTCCCACCGGCGCCCTCTTCCGCGAGGACGATTCCTGGGCGGTCTTCGCGGTCGAGGGAGGCCGCGCGCGCAAACGCCTGGTCGGGATCGAATCGCGCAACCCCGTCCAGGCCGTCGTCGCCTCGGGGCTCACGGCCGGCGAGACCGTCATCCTCTACCCCGGCGACAGGATCCGGGACGGGACGCGGGTCAGGCCGTTGAAATAAAATGAACGGCAGGACATAAACGATGACGACGCGCAAATGCCTGTTGGTCCTTCTTTTGGTCTTTATCGGTTCCGCCGCTGCGGATGAAGAAACCCTTCACCGCCTGCGTCAAGGCGAGGTCCTCACGGACGGAGGGGCCCTCAAGAAGGGCGTGTGGGCAACGATGGAGGGGATCGTCGACGCGCCGCCGGAGGTCGTTTGGCGTCTCTTCATCCGCGCCAACGAATGGAAGGGTTACGATTTCCCCCACCTGATCGACTGCCGGGCCGTCGACGGGAATGTCCTGAACGAGGCGCGCGACAAGAAAAAGGTGGAAGACGTTTATAAGATTTTGGGTGACCGCGTGATCGACCCCCTGGAGCCTCGGGCCGTCCGCTCGGAGTGGACGAACTACACCTTTCAATACTTCAACATGCCCTGGCCGGTCGCCAACCGGTGGTACATCATCCAGAATTTCGCGGACGAGGCGCGGAGCCGGGAGGGCATTTATAAGACCCGCTGGGAGAGCCGGGCCGGCAACGTCCGCTCCGTCACGGGGGAACTCCTCCTCGAACCATTCGAAGGCCCGTCCAAGACCCGCCTGACCTATCGCACCAAGGTGGACCTCGGCTCGCCCATCCCGCGATTTCTCCTCAAGTACGGAGTCAAAAAGAGCCTCCCGGCGGCCATGAAAGTGATCCGGCGGGAATCGGCGACGTTAAGCCAATCCCCTGAGTAGCGGGAATAAGATCCTATTTCCCAAGCATTCGCAGGAATGTGTCCAAATGGCGTGCGATCCGTTCCCCATCAGAGACTCAGCCGGTTAACGGCCCGTCTGCGGAAGTCGGCCTCGGGCGCCCTGCTCGCCTGGACGATGCTCTCCGAAATCCTGGGCCCCGGCATCGGACCGGGCGTCTCGAAGGATTTCAAACCCCTCCGCCAGGAAGAAGGCTCCTACCGCTTCGAGCAAAGGACCCGGCAGGAGTACGAGAACGCGGAGAGGGAGCGAAACCAACAACCCAGACGAAACGATTGGCTCTTCGAGCAGTTCTACCGGAGGGAAATGAACCGGACAAATTAAGATCCCCGAGGCACGAAGGTATGACCTTTGTCATGGCCCCCTCGTCCGCTTTCCGGTAGTCTGCGACGCACAATCAAAAGGAGTGACCCATGAAAACCATCCGAGGAAACGGCCGGACCCCGTCGCTGGACGCGCAGATGAAGCGGCTGCGGGCCAAGATGAAAAACGCCAACCGTCTGGCGGCCAAGGGGATCGAGGCCAACGTCCGCAAATTCGACGCCATCGCCAACGCGGCAGAACGGGACCTCAGGAAACTGAGAGGCGTGGGGAAAAATGCCCTCCGCACCTTCCGCTCCGAGCTGAAGAGGTCCTGGCAGGACCTCAAGCGCGTGGCACACCAGCAATTTTAGACGGCGGAAGGGCGTCGTTATTGCTCAGTAATTCCCGCGCCTTGCTCCGGCGGCCAAGAAAATGACGGATGTCATGACGGAGCCGGAAATCGTGATTATAATAAGACGGTGAAAAGGAAGCTCATGGAATCACGGTTTCCGGCGGGGCCTGTCGTCCCCGGCCGGTATTGGCATCCGCTCGACGACGGCCGGATTCAGTGCGACGTCTGTCCCCGCTTTTGCCGCCTTCACGAGGGCCAGAGGGGGATGTGCTTCGTGCGCATGCGCGAGGGCGGCCAGATCGTCCTCACGACCTACGGCCGTTCCAGCGGCTTCTGCATCGACCCCGTGGAAAAGAAGCCCCTCTTCCACTTCCTGCCGGGGACGCCCATCCTTTCCTTTGGAACGGCGGGATGCAACCTGGCCTGCAAGTTCTGCCAAAACTGGGACATCTCCAAGTCCCGCGAGACCGACACCCTCGCCGATCAGGCCTCTCCCGAGGCGATCGCCCGGGCCGCCAAGGACATGGGTTGCCGGAGCGTCGCCTTCACCTACAACGACCCGACCGTCTTCCTGGAATACGCCGTGGACGTCGCGCAGGCCTGTCACGAGGAGGGGTTGAAGGCCGTCGCCGTCACCGCCGGCTACATCGAGCCCGGGGCCCGCGAGGAACTCTACCGCCACATGGACGCCGCGAACGTCGATCTCAAGGGATTTACGGAGACATTCTATCACGACGTGACGATCGGCCATCTCCAACCGGTCCTCGACACCCTCGTCTATCTCAAAAGGGAGACGAAGTGCTGGTTTGAGATCACCAACCTCATGATCCCGGGCCTGAACGACTCGGAAAAAGAGACCGACGAGATGACGGGTTGGATCATGAAGAACCTGGGGCCGGACGTGCCCGTGCATTTCACCGCCTTTCACCCCGATTGGAAGATGACCGACACGCCGCCGACACCGCCCGCGACGTTGATCCGTGCGCGGGAGATCGCGGTCAAGAACGGCCTCCATCACGTCTACGTGGGCAACATCCCGCACGTGGACGGCGAGGACACCTTTTGCTCCTCCTGCAAGAAGAGCCTGATCGGACGCCGCCGCTACGCCGTCGTCGATTGGCGCCTGAAGGACGACGGAAGCTGCCCGTCCTGCGGGACCGTCCTGCCGGGCGTCTTCGAGGCGCGACCCGGCCATTGGGGCAACCGGAGACAGTCGGTCTACATGAAGGAGTACGCCGCGGCTTGAGGGAGGACACATGTTCCGCAAAATCGCCGTCCTGTTCGATTTTTCTTGGACTTCGCGTCAGGCCCTGGAATGGGCCGTCCATCTGGCGAGCCGCTTCGGGTCCTCCCTCGGCGTGATCCACGCCCTTTCCCGCCGGGAGGACGGCCCGGAGACCGAGAGCCGGATCCAGGCGGAAATCGACCTCAAGATCCGGCGTCTCGGCGAGGGACGTCCGCCGGCCTCCGTCTCCGTGCACATCCATTCGGGCCGCACCGTCGACACCTTGATCGCCTCCATCGAGGCCGATGCCCCGGACCTCGTGGTCTTGGGGACCCACGGACAGACGGGCCTCCTGCACGTGCTCCTGGGCAGCGTCGCCGAAAAGATCGTGCGTCATTCGCCGTCCCCGACCCTGGTCGTCAAGCGGGGGGGCGCATGGCCGCCGCGCAGCCTCTTGATCCCCGTCTCCTTCGAGGACGCGGCCTACGAGGAATCCCTCCTGGCGGCTTCCGAACTCCGCGGCACCCTGGGTGTCTCCGTCGAGCTACTCCACGTGACCGAGCCCCCTCAGGCCATCTCGTACGTGCCCGAGGCGGTGATCGCCCTGCCCCCCTTCGACCCGGATGCGGCCGTCATGACGGCCCTCGCGAAGCTCCGGGAGATCACCTCCCGCCACGCGTCCCTGTCCCTCGTCCCGCACGCGGTCGTCGGTCAGGCGGCGCATGAAATCTGTCTCGCGGCCGCAAGGACCGGTTCGGACATGATCCTCATGCCCACCCACGGCCTCACCGGGGCGGCGCGCTGGCTCCTGGGCAGCGTGACCGAACAGGTCATCCGCCACGCGCCGTGCAGCGTCCTCTCCTTCCGGCCGGGCCGTCTGGCAAAGGGCTGATTCCCTTGAAGAGCGATCTCACGAGAATCCGGATTGCGCTTCGCCTGGCCCGGGACAACGTCCACCGGGGCCGGGGAGGCCCCTTTGGCGCGGCCGTCTTCGACCTCGACACGGGACGCCTCCTCGGGGCAGGCGTCAACCGCGTCGAAAGGGATCACGACCCCACCGCCCATGCCGAGATCCTCGCGGTCCGCATGGCGGCCAGGCGTCTTAAGGGTTTCAGCTTCAAGGAGAAGGGCATCCGGGCGGGGATTTACGTGAGCGCGGAGCCCTGCGGCATGTGCCTGACGGCCCTGGTGTGGGCGGGCATCTCGCGGGTGGTTTGCGCCGCGACGACGGAGGACGTGGAGGCGATCGGCTTCGACGAGGGTCTCAAGCCCCGCGATTGGAAAAAGGCCCTCCAGGTCCGCGGCATCCCGGTCGTCACCGGGGTCGAGCGTACGGCGGCCATCCGCATCCTCACGTCCTACAAGAGGGCCGGGGGACGCATCTACAACGGCTAAAAACACGAAGGCCCGGGCGTCTTCTTGCGAAGACGACCCGGGCCTTGTGAATCAATCGACCGTCCGGAGGCGGCTTACCGTCCCTCTGGAGTATCAAAATCCTCATGGATGGCGGATTCTCCTTGTCGGAGGTCCCATTCCCCCTTGCCGTTGGTTGCTCCGGATGGCTTGAGCGGAAACCCAAGGTCTAACCCGGCCGCCTCGGTTTCGAGGATTTTACCGCCCATGAGAGTCGACAACTTTTGGCTCCTTGGAGTGCGAAGCCTTTGGTTATCTGTCCTCCTGTGGGATTTCCAAGTTTCTGGGGTTTTCTCCCGCCCCCCTGGAACCCGCTTCCAGGTCCCTCCTCTTTCGATCTTTCCTTACGGCCTCCCTTTCGGGGTGCCCTTCGGATGATCCTGAGAGTTTTGCGTTGGGCCGGGATGTGACGCTTTCTTTCGTCCACGCCTCCCCCTCTAACCTTTGTGCCCGCGTTTTCCTCCGCGTTCAGCCGAACCGTCCACCCTGGTTCCGGACCCTCCACGGTGACCTCGCCTTACGGTGAGACCTCCCGCAGATTCGGATGGATTCGAGCCGGCTTGCTAGCGCCGCGAAGAAGCCGTTCGGACCGCGCCTGCCTGACGATCGATTGAATTTTCAAAGAACCTTTAGCGATTCCCTCGCTGAAAACGCTTAAACAACAGAGTCTCGGAAAGCTCAACGTCAGAATATCAGAAATTTTCAAGAAAGCGAAACCCTTGAGGATTCCCTTTGAGGCTTTTTTCATCCACAGCCTGTGGATAACTGATATCACACAAAGACGGTCGGCAAATCGCGCAGGGATGGGGTCTGGATGGCCGCGGAATCCCCCTGTGGCCCGTTGGCAGCCTGGTTGTGGATAAAATCGCCTAAAATTACGTTTTCACTTGGAAAGACCAATATGCGATATTCACGGGGTGCTTCCAATCGGCGACGCCCTACGATTCGGCTGGGAAGGGACGAAAAAGAACTTCTGGTTCCTGCTGTGGGTCCACCTCCTCTTCTATCTCATCCAGTTCGGGGCGGCCATCGCACTGACCTTCCTCTCCGAGGCGAACGAACAGCTCGCGGCGGGGCTGGGGATGTTGGTCAACCTGGTCGCCAACGTCATCCTCCCCACCGGGACGGCCGCAATTGCGCTCAAGATCTGCGACGGACTCAAGCCCCGGCTGGAAGATTTCCTCTGCGACGGGCGGACCCTCCTCTTTTTTCTCCTGGAGCTCTTCCTCGTGGGAACCATTCTGGTCGCGGGGTTTCTCCTCCTGATCTTTCCGGGAATCTATCTCGCGATCCGCCTGAGCCAGTGCACGTACTTCATCGTCGAGCAGAAAAACGACCCGATTGAGGCGCTCCGGAACAGCTGGGAGGCGACCCGGGGGATGACCGGCCCCCTCTTCGTGTATTTTCTGGCCGCGGTCGGGCTTGTCTTCGGCGGCTTTCTCCTCCTGGTCATCGGCGTCATCCCCGCATGGTTCGTGACGACGATCGCCTCGGCCTATCTCTACCGGGTCCTCAATCAACGTCTGACCGCCCGTCCGTCGACTGAAAAAGACCCTTCAACACCACCCCCGATTTTGCTAGAATCCGATTAGATGTTCGAGCCGCCCGTCAATCCCCGCGTCATCCATGTATAAGGAGACCCCATGAACAAAAAACTCTACGTGGGCAACCTGCCCTACAGCGTCACGGAGACGGACCTGCGCGACGCCTTCGGCGCCCATGGCGCGATCGAGTCCGTTCGCATCATCACCGACAAGTTCTCGGGGCGCTCGAAGGGATTCGCCTTCGTCGAAATGGCGACGGAGGAAGAGGCGCAAAAGGCCATCGACGGGTTGAACGGCAAGGATTTGAGCGGTCGGGCCCTGACGGTCAGCGAGGCCCGTCCCGAACAGCCGAGGGCCCCGCGGGGCGGAGGGGGCGGAGGGTATGACGACCGGCGCGACAGCGGAAACAGCGGACGCAGAAACTTCAGGGATGCAGCCGGCGGGGGCGGAGGAGCGGGCGGCTACGGACGCGGCCGAGGCCGGGGCGGAGGAGGAGGCGGCAGCGGAGGCGGGTTCGACGACGATAATTTCGGGAATAGATGAAATTAAACTGATTTCGATATCTCTTCGAGCGCATCCGGATTTTCCACCGACGACACGTCGCCCAACGGCAATCCGAGAAATTTCTTCTTGATCGCGCCGCGCACGATCTTGGCCGAGCGCGTCTTGGGCAGCATTTTGACGAACCGGATGTCCTTGGGAGTCAGCGTCTTGCCCATCCCCTTCACCACCTGATCCTTCAGCTCCTGTCTCAACCTTTCCCCGGGCGCGTGGGACGGCTTGAGGACGACGAAACCGACGACCTCCTCGCCCTTCACTTCATGCGGGACGCCGATCACCGCGGCCTCCGAGACCGCCGGGTGCTCCAGAAGAACCGCCTCGATCTCCGCGGGACCCGTCCGGCGGCCGGCCACCTTGATGGTGTCGTCCGCTCGCCCGCGAAGGAACCAAAAACCGTCCTTGTCCACGTATGCCCAGTCGCCGTGGTTCCAGACGCCCGGCCATTTGGAAAAATAGGTCTCGAGGTAACGCTCTGGGTCGTTCAGAAAACCCTTCGTCATGGAGGGCGCCGGCTTTTTGCAGACCAGGTAACCCACCTCCCCCCGGACGGACCGGCCCTCCTCGTTCCAGACGTCCACGTCCATCCCGAGGCCGGGGCCGCGGAGCGTGCAGGGCTTCAGGGCCGTGATGGGAAGCGGCGCCAGGTGGCAACCGACGATCTCCGTGCCGCCCGAGATGTTGATGATCGGACAGCGCCTGCCGCCGATGTGCTCGAAGAACCAGGCGTAGGACTCCGGATCCCAGGTCTCGCCGGTCGAACCCAGGTAACGGAGCGACGACAGATCGTGACGCTTGGTCCACTCGACGCCGGACTTGATCAGAAGCCGCACGGCCGTCGGAGAGATGCCCAGGTGGGTGACGCGGTGGTTCTCGACGATCTCCCAGAGCCGGTCCGATTGAGGCCAATCCGGGGCCCCCTCGAAGATGACGACGGTCGCGCCGAAGGTCATGACGCCCAGGATCTCCCAGGGGCCCATCATCCAGCCGATGTCGGTGACCCAGAAAAAGACGTCGTTCGGTTTGACGTCGAAGGAATACCCCAGCTCCTTGGCCATCTGGGCCTGGCAACCCGCGTGGGTGTGGACGGTGCCCTTGGGCCTCCCCGTGGTGCCGGAAGTATAGATGACCAGGGACATGTCCTCCGCCTCGGTCCGCTCCGTCTCGACGGGTGCGGGCCCCCGTGCCATGAAGTCGTCCCAGGAAAGATCGCGATCGAGCCTCATGGGAACGTCGTCCCCCGTCCGGCGGGCGACGACCACGTGACGGATGCTCGGGACCTCCCGGACGGCCTCGTCCGCGGATTTCTTGATCTCCACGGTCTTGCCCCGTCGAAGCGACCCGTCGGCGGTGAAGAGGACCTTGGCCTCCGCGTCGCGGAGGCGGGCCGCCAGGGCTTGGGCCCCGAAACCGGAAAAGACCGGGACGATGACGGCGCCGATCTTGAGGGTGGCCAGGAACGCCACGACCATCTCGGGGACCATGGGCATATAGAGCCCGATCCGGTCGCCCTTCGCCACGCCCAGGGACTTGAGCGCCGAGGCCGCCCGCGTGACGGCCGCGTTCATCTCGCCGTAGGTGAGCGTGCGGGACTTGCCGTCGTCGGACTCCCAGATGAGGGCGGCCTTGGACGCGCGTGACGGCACGTGGCGGTCCAGGACATTGTGGATGAGGTTCAGCTTGCCGCCCGTGAACCACTTGGCCCAAGGCATGCCGCCTTCGACGACCTTCGTGTAGGGTTGATACCACTCGACGCCCAGGTCCTTCAGCGCCGCGTCCCAGAACCACTCGATCTCGGAGGTCGAGCGCCGGATCAGGTCGTCGTAATCCTTGATCCCGTGCTTCCGCATGAAGCGGGTGATGTTGCTTTTCTCGATGTAATCGCCGTAGGGTCTCCAAACGATTTCGTTCATAGAGTCACCGTATGACAAAGAATCTTCGCCCTCAAGATGTAACCTTCATCCTCGTGAAACCCCGCTATGGCGGGAACATCGGTGCCGCCTGCCGCGTCCTCAAGAACATGGGATTTTCAAAGCTGCACCTCGTCCGCCCTTCCGTATTGCCGACCCATCCCGAGTCGCTGCGCCTCGCCGTGGGGGCCGCCGATCTTGCGAGGAAGGCGAAGGTGTTCGACTCGCTGAACGAGGCCGCCAAGGGGCTCCGTTTCCTGATCGGCACCAGCCGCCGGACGGGAAAGTACCGCCGGGACTTCGCGAACCTCCCCGGGATCGGCGATAAGCTCCTCCGGGGCCAAAAGATTGGAATCCTGTTCGGCGCCGAGGAGCGCGGACTCACCAACGAGGAATTGGGGCACTGCAACCTGGTCGTTCAGATCCCCTCGAATCCCGATTTTCCGTCTCTGAACCTCGCGCAGTCGGTGGCCGTCACGGCCTACCAGCTCCGCCTCCTTCAGGACATGGGCGAACCCGACGACTCCTTGAAAAAGTTTCCGCTGGCGCCGGTGCAGGAGGTGGAGGGCATGTTCCAGCATTTGGAGAAGACGCTGACGACGATCGGCTTTCTCCACGAGAGGAACGGCTTTCACATGATGCGGACGATCCGCCAGCTCTTCGGCCGGACCCAGATGAACGAGCGGGAGGTGCGGATCATCCGCGGCATCTGCCGGCAGATCCAGTGGGCGGTTAAGAACGGAATGGGTTCTTGAGGAAGATCTGTTCCTCTCGCGAGGGGCCCACGGAGACGACGATGATGGGAACGCCCAGGACCCTTTCGATTTTTTTAAGGTAGCTTCGGGCCGTCAGGGGGAGATTCGCGATCTTCCGGATGCCCGACAGCGGCTCCCTCCAGCCCCTCATCTTCTCGTAGACCGGCTCGCACTCGTCGAGGATGTCCACCGAGCCCGGGAATTCCTTCACCACCCGGCCCCGGCGCTTGTAGGCGACGCAAATCTTGAGCTCCGGAAGCCCCGAAAGGATGTCCAGCTTGGTCAACACGAGCCCCGTGAGCCCGTTCACCCGGACGGCGTGGCGGAGGACCACCAGATCCAGCCAACCGCAGCGGCGTGGACGGCCCGTCGTCGCGCCGAATTCGGCGCCTTCCTTCCTCAGGTGCTCGCCGACGGGATCGTCCAGCTCGGTGGGGAACGGACCGCTCCCGACGCGGGTCGTATAGGCCTTTGAGACCCCGATGACGGATTGGATCTGCGTCGGCCCGATCCCCGAACCGCAGGTCGCGTTGCCCGCCACCGTGTTCGAGGACGTGACGAAGGGATACGTACCGTGGTCGACGTCCAGCGACGTGCCCTGGGCCCCTTCGAACAGGATCTTTTTCTTCTTCTGGGCCGCCTCCTGGAGGAGGATGGCCGTGTTCCGGACGTAGCCCCGGAGTGCCTTCCCGAAGGCGACGTAGGACCCGTAAATCTCGTCGAATGAAAACGTCGGACCCTGCAGAATCCGCTCCAGGTAGAGATTTTTTTCGGGCAGGACGGCCTCGAGGCGCTTTTTCAAGAGCTCGGGATCGATGAGGTCGCAGATGCGGATCCCCATCCGGGCCATCTTGTCTTCATAGCAGGGCCCGATTCCGCGCCCCGTCGTCCCGATCTTGCCGGCGCCTTTTTTCTCCTCCCGGAGGACGTCGATCCGCTTGTGATAAGGCAGGATGACGTGGGCGGTTTCGCTGATGGCGAGGTCCCGGTCGCTCTTGAGCAGGCCCTTCGATTTGAGCGTCCGGATTTCCTCGAGGCAGACCTCCGGATCGATGACGACCCCGTTGCCGATCACGCATTGGACCCCGGGATTCAGGATGCCGGACGGGATGAGATGGAGGACCGTCTTCGCGCCCTTCACCACCAGGGTATGGCCGGCGTTGTTGCCGCCCTGGAAGCGGACCACGACGTCGGCGAATTCGGTGAAGACGTCGACGATCTTGCCTTTGCCCTCGTCCCCCCACTGGGCGCCGACAACGACGACATTGGCCATTAGAGGATGACCTTCTTGACGGAAATGATGTTCGGCAGCTTTTCCAAATCGGCCACGACCTGCGGGGTCACGTCCCCCTCCACGTTGTAGAGGGCGATCGCCTCGTCCTTGCCCTTCTCCAGGCCCAGCTGCATCCGGGAGATGTTGATCTTCTTCTGTCCGAGCATCGTCCCGATCGCGCCGATGACGCCCGGCCGGTCATGGTTGTGGATGACCAGGATCGTCCCCTCGGGTAGGGCCTCCAGATAGAAGTCGTTGATCTGAACGATGCGGGGATTGGTCCTGCCGAAGATCGTCCCGGACACGCGCCTTTCCTCGGTTCCGTTCTTGAGCGTAACCGTGACGAGGCTGGTGAAGTCCTGGTGGCCGCTCACCTTCGATTCAACGACCCGCAGCCCTTTCTCCCGGGCGATGAGCGCGGCGTTGACGTAGTTGACGCTGACGTCGGAGGCCATCGGCGTGAGCAACCCCTTGAGCAGCGACTGAGTGACCGGGGCGAGGTTGTAGCCGTTGATGTCCCCCCGGTATTCGATGGAGACCTCGGTAGGCAGCTTGCTCGCCATCTGGCCTTGGAGGAGGCCCAGCTTCTCCGCCAGGAGGATGTACGGTTGCAGAATCTTCAACGTCTCCCCGCTCATCGAGGGGAAGTTGACGGCGTTCCGGATCGTGCCCGTCGTGAAGAAATCGGCGACCTGCTCGGCCACCTCGACGGCCACGTTCTCCTGGGCCTCGGCGGTCGCCGCGCCCAGGTGCGGCGTGAAGATGACCTGATCCATCTTGAGCAAGGGGTGATCGGCCGGGGGCGGCTCCTGCTCGAAGACGTCCAGGGCGGCCCCGCCGACGATCCCTTCCTTGATCGCCCATTCGAGGTCCTTCTCGTTCACGATCCCGCCGCGCGCGCAATTGATGATAAAGACGCCCTTCTTCATCTTTTGGAAGGCCGCCTTGTCGATCAAGCCCTTGGTCTTTTCCATCAAGGGCACGTGGATCGTGATGTAATCCGCCCGCTTGAAGAGATCCGGCAGGTCCACCAGCTCCACGCCGAGCTTCTCGGCCGCCTCCTTGGAGAGGAAGGGATCGTAGCCCAGCACGCGCATCTTGAGGCCGATGGCGCGGTCCACCACGATGCGCCCGATGTTGCCCACGCCCACGACGCCCAGATACTTGTTCGTGAGTTCCCGCCCCATGAACTTCGTCTTTTCCCACTTTCCCCCCCGGATCGACCCGGTGGCTTGGGGGATCTGCCGGGAGACCGCGAACATCATGGCGATGGCGTGCTCGGCGGTCGTCGTGGCGTTGCCGGAAGGCGTGTTCATGACCACGACGCCCTTCTTGGTCGCGGCCTCAAGGTCGACGTTGTCCACGCCGATGCCCGCCCGGCCGATGACCTTGAGCCGGTCGGCCGCCTCCAAGACGTCCTTGGTCACCTTCGTGGCGCTGCGGATGATCAGGCCGTCATACTCCCCGATGATCTTCCGTAGCTCTTCGGGCGTGAGGCCCGTCTTGACGTCCACCTTGAGGCCGGGGGCCTTTTGCAGGATCGCGAGGCCCTGGTCGGACAACTTATCGCTGACGAGAATTTTTGGCATCTTAGAGTCCCCGTAAAGCCTTCATGGCGGCGCCGACGCCGGCACCCATGGTGAATTTGTGGCCCAGCTCGGCCAGGGCCCATTCGACGGCGGCGACCACCGTCACCACGTCCAGGTCGTCGTAATAGCCCAGATGGGCGAGCCGGAAGATCTTGCCCTTGGCCGCGTCCTGGCCTCCGGCGATGGTCATGTTGTACTTGGTCTGGAGGATCTTGAAGACCTTTTGGGCGTCGATGCCTTCGGGCGTCTTGACCGCCGTGAGCGAATTGACCGGTGAGCTCGAATAGAGCTGCAGGCCCAGGGCCTTCATCGCCTGGCGCGTCGCCTCGGCCAGGCGCGCGTGGCGGGCGAAGAGATTCTCCAAACCCTCTTTTTTGAACTCGCGCAGCACCTGCGCGAGGCCGACGATCAGGCTGATCGCCGGGGTGAAGGCCGTCGTGTTCTGCTGGACGTTCTTCAGCTCCCTTTTGAAATCGAAATAGAACTTCGGCAACGTCGAGGTCTCGGCGGCCTTCCAGGCCTTGTCCGAGAGCGCGACCATGGCGAGCCCCGGGGGGAGTCCCAGCGCCTTCTGGGAACCCGTGATGAGAACGTCGATCCCCCAGGCGTCCATCGGGAGATTCATGGCCCCCAGGGCCGAGATGGCGTCGACGACGCAGAGGCAGTCGGCCTTGGTCTTCACGAGTTCCGCGATCTCGCGGATGGGATGATACGTGCCCGTCGAGCTCTCGGAGGCCTGGACGAAGACGGACTTTACCCCGCCCTGGTCGAGGCGGGACTTGATCTCCTTCACGTCCACGGCCTGACCCCAGGTCACTTGGATGACATCCGCTTCGACGCCATAAGACCTGCAGATCTTCCACCACCGTTCCCCGAACTTGCCGCCGTCGACGACGACGACCTTGTCGCCCCGGCTCAGGGTGTTCACGACGGCCCCTTCCATGGCGCCGGTCCCGGATGAGGCCAGGATCAAGACCTCGTTCTTGGTCTGGAAGAGCCATTTCAGGCCATCTCTCACCTCCGCGACGATCTTCTCGAACGGTTCGGTCCGGTGGTGGATGATGGGGCTGGCCATCGACAGAGAGGTCTCTTCGGAGACGGGGGTGGGGCCGGGTGCGAATAAGCGGTACTTGTTCATAGTCGTCCTTCGATCATCTTTAATCATCCTTGGGTCAGACGGCGGAGTTTGAGGCGAAGCGCGTTCAGCTTGATGAATCCTTCGGCGTCCTTCTGGTTGTAGACCGTATCCTGCTCGAAAGTCGCGTAGTCCTTGTGGAAGAGCGATTTCGGGGACTTGCGTCCGACCACGATGCAATTCCCCTTGTAAAGCTTGAGCCGGACCGTGCCGGTGACGTGCGTCTGCGCCTCGTCCATGAGCTTCTGCAACATCTCTCGCTCCGGCGCGAACCAATAACCGTAGTAGATCATCTCGGCGTAACGCGGGATGAGCGAGTCGCGGAGGTGCATGACCTCGCGGTCCATGGTGAGCCCCTCGAGCGCCCGATGGGCCACGTGAAGGACGGTTCCGCCCGGCGTTTCGTAAACGCCCCGGCTCTTCATCCCGACGTAGCGGTTCTCCACCACGTCCACGCGCCCGATGCCGTTCTCCCCGGCGATCCGGTTGAGCTTCCCGAGCAGGTTCGCGGGCGAGAGGCGCGTGCCGTTCAAGGCGACGGGGTTTCCCTTTTCATAGGAGACTTCGACGTAGGCGGGCGTCGACGGCGCTTCCAGGGGGTCTTTGGACATGACGAACATGTCCTTGGGCGGCTCCCGCCACGGGTCTTCCAGTACGCCGCCCTCGAAGCTGATGTGAAAGAGGTTGCGGTCCATGCTGTAGGGCTTGGCCTTCGAGACCGGGACGGGTATGCCGAACTTCTGCGCGTAAGCGATGCAGTCGGTCCGGGACTTGAGCTCCCACGTCTTCCAGGGCGCGATGACCTTGATGTCGGGCTTCAGGGCGTAATACGTCAGCTCGAAGCGGACTTGGTCGTTCCCCTTCCCCGTCGCCCCGTGCGCGACCGCGTCCGCGCCTTCCTTGAGGGCGACCTCCACCTGCTTCTTGGCGATCAGGGGCCGGGCGATGGACGTGCCCAGGAGATAGGTCCCTTCGTAGACGGCATTGGCCCGCAGCATGGGAAAGATGTAGTCGCGGACAAACTCCTCCTTGAGGTCCGCCACGTAGGCCCGCGAGGCGCCCGTCTTGACGGCCTTGATCCGGACCGCCTCCAAATCCTCTTCCTGGCCCAGGTCGGCGACGAAGCCGATGACCTCGCAGCGGTAGTTTTCAATGAGCCAGCGAACCATCACGGAGGTATCGAGGCCGCCGGAGTACGCGAGCACCACCTTCATTTTGTGGGCCGGCACCTTGGGTGGGAGCTTGACGACACTCGCAGACACCGGTGCCGGTTTCTTGGCTAAATTCGATTTGGCAGGGGTCATCTTAATAGCATCTCCAAAATTGCCTTCTGAACGTGAAGCCTGTTCTCGGCCTGATCGAATACGCGCGATTGGGGACCGTCCATGACCTCATCCGTCACCTCCTCGCCCCGGTGGGCCGGGAGGCAGTGGAGGACGACGGCGTCTTTCCTGGCGTGCTTCAAGAGGCGGGCATTCACCTGGAAGGGCTCGAAAGCCCTGCGCTTTTCTTCAGAAACCTCTTGCCCCATCGAGAACCAAGTGTCCGTGTTGACCACATCGGCCCCCGAGATCGCTTCGATCGGATCGCGGGTGAGGACAATAGTGCGGGCCTTGTTTCTGTCAATCCTTTTGAGGACGTCCCCCGAGGGTTCGAAACCGGCAGGTGTCCCGATTCTTAAAGGAAATCCAAGGACTAGAGCCGCCTCCATCCAGGAGTTGGCCATGTTGTTGCCGTCCCCGACGTAGGCGATGACGGTCTTCCGCAAATCCTTCCTAAGTTCTTGAATTGTAAAGAGATCCGTCAGGATCTGGCAGGGGTGATGTTCGTCCGTCAATCCATTGATGACGGGGACGGAAGCCGCCCGCGCCAATTCCTCGCAGTGGGCCTGGGCGAAGGTCCGGATCATGATCCCATGCACGTAGCGTGAGAGGACACGGCCCGTGTCCGCATAGGTCTCCCCCCGGCCCAATTGGCTCGAAGAGGCGTTGAGCGACACCGAATGCCCGCCCAGCTCCCACATGGCGACGTCGAAGGAGACCTGGGTGCGGGTGGAGGGCTTTTCGAAGATCATCCCGAGGGTCTTGCCCCTGAGGGTCGCCGGGACCCTCCCCCGCTTGCGCGTTTTTTTGAGCCAGGCCGCGCGTTCGAAGATTTTTTTCATCTCGACGGCGCTCAGATCCAGGGGGCTTAAGAGGTCTCTCTTCACGGCGTCACCGCCATTTGCGGGGCGCCGGCGATCACGCCCTGCCCGTGCGCCGTCTCCTCCAAGACCTGGGCGAGGATGGCCACCGCCTCCTTCAGCTCCGCCCTCTTCACCGTCAGCGGCGGCAAGAGGCGCAGCGTCCTCTCCTGCACGGCATTGATGAGGAGGCCCTTTTCCAGACACTTGAGGACGATGGGCTTGGCGGGCTGGTCCAGGTCGAGGGCGAGCATCGACCCCAATCCCCGCACCTCCACAATCATCGGGAATCTCTTCTTGAGCTTTTTCAACTGGGCCTGAAACGAGGCGGCCTTCTTCGCGGCTTCGTCCAAGAATCCCTCTTCCAGCATCGTTTCGACGGTCGCCCGTCCGACGGCGGCGACGAGGGGATTGCCGCCGAAGGTGGAGGCGTGGTCGCCGGGCTCAAAGGCATTGGCGACGGACTCCTTGGCGACGACGGCTCCGATCGGCAATCCCGAGGCGAGGGCCTTGGCCAGCGTCATGACGTCGGGTTCCATCCCATAGTGCTGGTAGGCGAACAGTTTTCCCGTGCGGCCCATGCCGACCTGGACCTCGTCGAAGATCAGCAACAAGCCCTTTTCGTCGCAAAGGGCCCGCAGCGCCCGGAAGTACTCGGGGGACGCCATCCGCACCCCGCCTTCGGCCTGGATCGGTTCGATCAGGACGGCGCAGGAGGCGTCGGTCACCTGGGCCTTGAGCGATTCGATGTCGCCGAACTCGGCGTACTTGAAACCGGCCGGCATCGGTTCGAAGCCCTTTTGATATTTCTCCTGCCCGGTCGCCGCGATCATCGCGAGCGTCCGTCCGTGGAAGGAATTCCGCATCGTGATGACTTCAAATTTCTGGGGGCCGTGCTTTTTCTTGGCCCATTTCCGGGCGAGCTTCACGGCGCCCTCGTTCGCCTCGGCCCCGCTGTTGCAGAAGAAGACCCGGTCCCCGAAGGAATTCTTGACCAGCAACTCCGCGAGCCTCGCCTGCGGCTCCGTGTAAAAGACGTTGCTCACGTGCATGAGCTCGCGCGCCTGCGAGACCATGGCCTTGAGGACCCGCGGGTGGGCGTGTCCCAGGTTGTTGACGGCCAGCCCCGAAAAGAAGTCGAGGTACTTTTTGCCGTCCGCGTCCCAGGCCCAGCTCCCCTTGCCCTTCACGAGGGCCACGGGCAGCCGGGCGTATGTGTTCATGACGAACTGTTGGGTCAACTCGATGATGCCTTGGGATAATGGGGATGACATAAAATCAGGAAATGACGGTGCCGACGCCCTTGTCCGTGAAGATTTCCAGCAGCACCGCGTGTTGGACCCGGCCGTCGATGATGTGGGCGCTCTTGACTCCGTCCTCGACCGTCCTGAGCGCGCAGTCGACCTTGGGGATCATGCCGCCCCGGATCACGCCGTCTTCGATGAGCCGGCGCGCCTCGGCCCTGTTGAGGGACGGCAGCAGATGGCCGTCCTTGTCCTTGACGCCTTCGATGTCGGTCAAAAGCACCAATTTTTCCGCCTTGAGGGCCGAGGCCAGGGCCCCGGCGACGAGGTCGGCGTTGATGTTGAGGGGATCGCCTTTTTCGTCAAAACCGACCGGCGCGATGACCGGGATGAATCGCCCTTGCTCGAGCGTCTGTAGGACCGAGACGTCGACCTCCTTGACGCTGCCGACCCGTCCGAGATCGATTCTTTCGTCTTTCTTGGATTCGCCCTCGGCCGACGCGACCTTCTCTTTGGGGAGTTTTTTCGCCTTGATGAGGCCGCCGTCGCGCCCGGACAGTCCGACCGCCTTGCCGCCGTGGCGGTTGATGAGGCTCACGATATCCTTGTTGATATCGCCGGCCAGGACCATCTCCACCACGTCCATCGTCTCCTTGTCCGTGATCCGCATGCCCTGGTGGAACTTGGACTCGATGTGCATCTTGTCCAGGACCTCGTCGATCTGAGGCCCGCCGCCGTGCACGATGACGGGATTCAAGCCGATGTAGTCCATGAGCACGATGTCCTTGGCGAAGCTGTCCTTGAGCTTCGCGTCCGTCATGGCGTGACCGCCGTACTTGACGACGATCGTCTTTCCGCTGAATTTCCGGATATAGGGAAGGGCCTCCATCAGGACGGAGGCCTTCTCGATCAATTCCTGCATAGATTTTGGAATTCCTTACAGAATGTAACGGCTTAGGTCCACATCTTTTACGATGTCGGCGAGCTTTTCCTGGACGTACTTGGCGTCGATCCTGACCTCTTGCCCCCCCATGTCCGGGGCGTGGAAGGAGACCTCCTCGAGCACCTTTTCCATGATCGTATGCAGGCGCCGGGCCCCGATGTTCTCCATGCGCTCGTTCACCGCGGCGGCGAAGCCCGCGATCTCTTCGAGGGCTTCGTTCAAGAACTCCACGCTCACGCCCTCGGTCTTGAGAAGCTCCACGTACTGACGCGTCAGGGAGTTCTGCGGTTCGATCAGAATCCTCAAAAAGTCCTCCTTGGTGAGCGACTGAAGCTCCACGCGGATGGGAAAACGCCCCTGAAGCTCCGGGATCAGGTCCGACGGCTTCGAGACATGAAAGGCGCCCGCCGCGATGAAGAGGATGTGGTCGGTCTTCACCATCCCATGCTTCGTATTCACCGTGGTCCCTTCGACGATCGGCAGGATGTCGCGCTGCACCCCTTCGCGGCTGACATCCGGGCCGCCGTGGCCGCCGCCGGCCAGACCATCGCGGCTGGCAATCTTGTCAATTTCATCGATGAAGATGATGCCGGCATGCTCGACGCGCTGCACCGCGGCGCGGCCCACCGATTCCATATCCACGAGCTTGCTCTGTTCCTCGACAATGAGATGCTGCATCGCCTCGGGCACCTTCAGGCGACGAGACTTCGTCCGGCCCTGGAACATGTTGCCCATCATGTCCTTCAAGTTGACGCCGATTTCTTCGACCGACGTCCCGGCGATCACCTCGAACGAGGGCATCGCGGGCGCCTGTACGTCGAGCTCCACGGTGCGATCGTCAAGGCGTCCGTCGCGCAGCTGCTCGCGCAT
>DATIGE010000016.1 GCA_035454885.1 bacterium | reverse complement strand
TATCGGCCCACTCACGAGCTTCCGCCCGACGACCCTCGCTTGGGTCCCATCGAGGCGGACTGCCGGACCCGTTACCTGGGCACCAAACCCGCCGTCGCCCATTTCGCCATCCAAGACTGCGTCGACCGAAGGGTCGCCGCCCTCTTCGAGCCGCCGCCGACCCCGCCGACGGCCGGAGAACGGAGGGACCGGGAAAGGGCCGCCTGCCGCATGCAGGGCAAGATGATCGCCGTCATGGCCTGCCTGGACCGGGTCGACCACCCATCGCCGCCGCCCCCGCCGGAGCCCCCCTCGACGCCGGAAGACCGGGCAAGGCGGGGACGCATGCGATGCCAGATGATGGGCAAGCCCATTCAAATCCATGACTGTCTAGGCAGGCTGAGACGCGATTAGGGGGCAAAGGGGCCCGGCTAAACGACCCGCATCTCCAAGATCCGATCCACCCGGAAGGTCCGCTCCTCGCGCCGCTTGTCGCAATAGGCGCGCAGGCCGATGAAGGATTTTCCCTGAAACTCCATGTCACCGATGGAAACGGGCCGAACGACCCGTCGGGACTTCTCGTCCGTCGGCTTCAAGTAGACGATCTCCAGATCGTGGCCGTCTCCGATGGCCCTCTCGATGATCTTTCTCTTCTGCTCCAGCGGAAAGGCCTCCTCCGCCGTCCGGTAGCGGTGCCTCGTCATGAAGGTGACGATCCTCCGGTCCACGAAGACGTGCGAGCGGGTCACGGGCCTCGTCAAGATGAGGCCCTCCAAGGTCCGGCAACGGCTCAAGGCGACGTACATCTGTCCGGGCGCGAACATGCCCCGGCCGGCGTCGATCACGACGCGGTCGAAGGTCCGGCCCTGGGACTTGTGGATGGTCACCGCCCAGGCGAGTTTGACGGGGTATTGGGTGAAGCTCCCGACGGTCTCCGTCGTCAGCGTCTTTCTCTTGGCGTCCAGGGCGTAGCGGAAGAGGTCCCAACGCGCGGGCGCCAGGTCGTACTCGCGGCCGTCCTCCAACTCCACAGTCACCTCGGCCTCCCCGTCCTTCCGGCCGTCGCTCAACGCGGTCACGACCGCCATCGTCCCGTTCACCCACCGGCCGAAGGAGTCGTTGTTCAGGAGCATGACCTGGGCGCCCGTCTTGAGGTTCAGAATGCGTTCGGTCGGCAGGTCCTTATCGGGAAAATCGCCTTCCACCAAGCCCTCGTAGGAAAAAGGCCTCCCGGGCAACGACTGCAACTTGCGGTGATTGATCTCGGCGGCCTGCGCGTTGGTCGCCGTCAGGTGGACCGTCAGTCCTTCGGAAACTTCCCAGTCCGGTTCGCAGCGTCGGTTCAAGTCCTCGATCTGATCGTCGGAGAGTGTGTTGTTCCGGACGGAGTTGAGCAGTTCGACAAAGCGCGGGTCTTTCTGGCGAAAGACCGTCTCGAGCTCCACCAGCTCCAAGGCGAGCTTGGGGAAGATCTTGGCGTCGAAGAAGTAGGGGCTCGCATAATGCTCCTCGAAGACCGCCTTGTCGCGCGAGGTGACGACCGGCGGGAGCTGGTAGAGGTCGCCGATAAAGACGAATCGGAGCCCGCCGAAAGGGAACTTGGACTTTCGGACGACCTTGAGGAAGGCGTCGATGCAATCGAGGACGTCCGCGCGAAGCATGGAGACCTCGTCGATAACGGCGGCGTCCAGTTCGCGGTAGAGACCGTCCTCTTCCTCTCTCAGAGCGCGGCCCGCCAGGCGTTTGGCCTCCTTGACCGTGATGTCGGGCCGGAAACCGAAAAAGGAATGGACGGTTTGGCCGCGGATGTTCACCGCCGCGACGCCCGTGGGGGCGAGAACCGCGATCTTCTTTTCGGTCGTCTCCCGAAAGTGCTTCAGGAGCGTGGATTTTCCGGTGCCGGCCTTGCCTGTCAGAAAGACATGGGATGAGCCTCTCTCCATGAGATCCAGGACGCGTCGGAACTCGGAGGTAATCTCGATCACGTCCACTTGGCGCAGACCTTTTTGAAATTGCACCACCGGCACGTTTGCTCGTTTTCCGTGAAGGGGAAATCCTCCTCGCGGGCGACGTTCTTTTCGGGGTCGGCCAGGGCCTTTTTCATCCCGTGGATGGAATTGCGGATGTAGTGTTTGGCGAAGTCGATCTTCGCCTCGATCATCGTCCGGATGGTCGACTTGCCGCTATTGACATTGCATTCGACCGTCTGGATCTTCTCCGTCGGGATCTTGAAATGCTCCTTGGAGAACATGCCGTAGCAATCCAATTGGATCTCGTTGTCGACATCCTCGGACTTTCCCGTCTTCCAGTCGACCACCTTGAGCCCTTCGTCGTCTTCATAGGCGAAGTCGATCTTCACGTAGACGAGGGACCCCTCGAAATCGAAGGTCTGCATCGTCTCGATCAGCTTCCACCGCTCGACGGGAATCGGCTTGGCCATGGCGGGAAAGACGATGTTCGCGAAATTCGTAAAGCAGCGGCGGGCGTTGTCGTGGACCTCGGCCCATTTCGCGTCGGGGACATTGGACTCGTACTCGTGCTCGTAGAGACCGAAGGCCTTGCCGGGCCGCTCCTGGTACTGGCGCGACTTGGATTCGCGAAAATTCCGGCGCATCGTCTCGGTGAGCCGCGCGAGAAAGGCCTCCGTCGGCATCTCGCGGGTCTCCCGGTAGTGCTTGAGGGCGTCCTCGATCACGTGGTGGACGACCTCGCCCAGCCACATATGCCGGCTCTTCAGGTTCTTGAGGGTGTAGATTTCGCGGGCCTTGGGGTCGGCTTGACGGTCCCAGCCGCCCCACGACGCGTAGTGGTGGTAGTAATACTGGCGCGGGCATTCACGAAACTTCTCGTCGCGCGACTTGGACCACGAAAACAGGTTCTTGAGCTCGCCCACCCCGACTGGGTAGCCCAAAGATTCGCCCTTGTCTAGAAACCGAATCCCGAGTATTTTTGGACACATGCGACTCCGGCCCCTCGTCGTTTCTGCCCTTTTCCTTTTGATGGGAGCGGCCCCGGCCGCCTCCCAACCGATCGAAAGACAGAACAAGGTCTTTTTCAGCAACATCGCCCCGGGTGAGCTGGAGGACGACCTCATCAGGAATTTTCCCGTCAAAATCATGATCCAGTCGGAAACAGGCAAGCACTACGACGGTGCGTACGTCCGGGTCTTCAACGCCTCCGGCATCGCGATCTTCAAGAAGATGTGCGAAAAACCGTGGCTCTTCATGAAACTCCCGGAGGGCGACTACAACGTCGTCGCCGTCGACCGAAACAAGGTGACCCGGGTCAAACCCTTCACGGTGAAGAAGCAGCCCGAGGAGGGCGTGAAGCGCACCGTCGTGAAACTCACCTGGCCCAAAAACGTCGCGGGGAAATGATTATGAACAAATCCATCATGACCTTGCTGGTCATCCTGTCTGTGGCGTCCAGCGCCGGGGCAGGGGCGGAGTCGTCTTTCGGATTGACGGACACCGTCAAAAAGAAGAACGGCGTGACCTACCTGTGCAGCGGCATCGGCGAATCCAAGGATGACCCGCGCACCTCCGAATTCCCCATGAAGATCGTCTTCGCAACGGTCTCCAGCGCCCTGTATAGCGACGTCAACGTGAAGGTCTATGAAGAAGGCTCCGGCAAGTCCGTCTTTGACGTCTTCTGCGACGGGGCCTGGCTGCTCGTGAAACTCCCGGCCGGCAAGTACCGGGTTTCGGCGACCGACCAGAAGAATCAGTCGAGATCCTGCTCCATGACCATCGGCTCGTCGCAAACCCAGTGCGTTCTTCGCTGGCCAGATTAAGTGAGGGATCCATGCTGTCTTACGACTTAAGCCCGGAGCAGGATATGCTCCGAAAGACCATCCGTGAATTCGCGGAAGGAGAGATCAAGCCCGTCGCGCACAAGCTCGATGAGAAGGAGGAGTTCTCTCTCGACCTGGTCGGGAAGATGGGAAAGCTCGGCCTCTTCGGCGTCACGGTTTCGCCGGACTACGGCGGACAAGGTCTCGACACGCTCTCCTATATCATCGCCGTCGAGGAACTGGCTCGCGTGGACGGCTGCCAGGCGGCAACGGTCGCGGCCGAAAACGGCTTGGGCATCGGCCCCATCTACAATTTCGGCACGGAAGATCAGAAGCGGAAGTACCTGCCGGATCTTTGCAGCGGCAAGAAACTCTGGGGTTTCGGACTCACCGAGCCCGACGCCGGCAGCGACGCGGGTAATTCCAAGACGCGCGCCGAGCTCAAGAACGGCCAGTGGATCGTCAACGGCTCCAAAATTTTCATCACGAATGCCGCCTCGAGGATCACCGCCGGCGTCACGGTCCAGGCGGTGACGGGGCAGAAACCGGACGGGGTCAAAGAGATTTCGTGCATCATCGTGGAGCAAAACACGCCGGGCTTCACCGCCAAGGAGATGCACGGAAAGATGACCTGGCGGTCTTCGAACACTGGCGAGCTCTATTTCGAAGACGTGAAGGTTCCGGAGGCGAATCTCTTGGGTCCCAAGGGCGGAGGCTACCGCCAGATGCTGGCGACATTGGATGGAGGCCGCCTTGCCATCGCCGCCATGGGCCTCGGGGGCGCACAAGGGGCCTATGAAGCCGCGCTCAAATATTCGCACGAGCGCAAGACCTTCGGACAACCCCTCTGCAAGCACCAGGTCATCGCCTTCAAACTGGCTGACATGGCCATGGAGATCGAACTCGCCCGCACCTATCTCTACAAGGCCTGCTGGCTGAAGGACCAGGGACGCCCGTTCAAGAAGGAAGCGGCGATCGCAAAACTGTATTGCTCGGAAGTGATGGGGCGCGTGGCCGACCAGGCGGTCCAGATCCACGGCGGCTACGGCCTGATGGAGGAATATCCCGTCGCCAAATTTTACCGAGACCAGCGGCTGCTCGAAATCGGAGAGGGGTCGTCCGAGGTCCAGCGAATCGTCATCTCCCGCGAGATCGGTTGTTAGGGGACAACCGCCTGGGTCTTCGTGAAAACCCAGTGATCAAAATAATAGTGGGCGAGAAGACCCGACAAGACCACCATGAAATAGCACTGGTTCGAGGGCAGGCTGGTCGTCCTGACGAGGACCGCGATGATGGCTAAAAAGGCCAGCGTCGGGACCAAACAGGCGGCGTAGAAGTAGGGTGTCCGGTCCCGTCCCGAAATCTTCCGAACGAAGGGCGAACTGATCGCCGCCCTTTCCTTTCTCAGGACGTTGATCCACCAGGCCAGCCCGATGTATTGCAGAGAGTGCCAGGTGTTGAAACCCTGGAAGGTGACGTCGAGGTCTTTGGGAATAGGGAGCAGAAACGACACCACGACGGTCACCGCGATGAGGAGGGTCTTGGGCCCGCTGAGCGACCCGCGCCTCCACTCCCGGACGCACTTGCCGACGTAGAAGGCCAGCGCGACGGCAAAAAGCGAAGACATGAGGACGAAAACGGCCGGGTTCCCCAGAACGAACGGGATCTTGAGCGTCTGACCCGCCACCGCGAACGTGCCATTCGCCAGCTTGTAGAACGCGATCGGATAAATGCTCGTGAAGACGACCGCGTAGTCGATGACTCGGGACCAGATCTCGGCGGTCTCACGCTTGGCCTGGTAGCAATCCACCAGAAAACAAACTTGATGGAGGATGTGGATGGAGGCCCAGAAGAAGAAGATCCCGATGAGCACCGGAAAGTGATTGAGCCCGAGGTAAATCACGAGGGGGGGAATCGCCAGGGCCCCCGCCGCGTACAACGGGTGCTGTTTCCAAAAACGTTTTTCCAGGAGGGTGTAGGAAAACGTCGCGAAGAGATGCGGGCCGCCGATCAGGACCGTGACCGCCAGGTTCACCGCGCTGACGGAGAGCCCGAACCCGTTCTTGATCAGCAGGGGCAGCGGCACGAGGATCGCGCCACCGATCAAGAAAATCAGGTCCCACCGGCGGGAGAGGAGCCAGGGGCTTCCCTCCTGCATGGGAACCACGGCCGCGGCGGTTTTTGACATACGAATTCCCCTAAGCACGCAACTTTTCCTTTGTCAAAAGCGAAGACGGGACGTCCCTTTACAAGGGTTTGGAGAGAGTGCTAGTGGAATTGGCATTCGAAAATCTTTTATGAAGAATCTCATCGGTCTTCCCGTCTTGGGGCTGGTTTTCGTGTTTTCGACCGGCGCCGTCTTGATCGACAAGGAGACCAAAACCACCGTCCAGGAACTCAATTACAAGTATGAGCGGCTGATCCAGCTCGATTACGAACGGCACCAGGAACTCATGAGGGTCTTGAAGGAGGTCCGGGATCTCGCCGCCAAGAAAACCACGGTCCATGTGATTGCTCCCAGAGCGGAGCCGACCGTTCAAGCGCCCGCGGCGGCAACGGCGGCCCAGGTCCCCGCTTCGGCCTCAACTCCGGTCCCGGCCCCGGCCGTTACGCCGGCAGCCACCCCGGCCGCCGCTCCGGTCGCCGAAGAACCGACCGCGGCTGTACCACCAACGGCCATTGTGGAAGCGCCCGTCGCGCTTCCGGCGGCGCCAGCCGAAAAGACCGCGCCCGCGGTGGAGACGCCTCTCGCGCTTCCTCCGCCAACGCCCGCCCCTTTGGCCGTAGCGCCGGCGCCGGCGCCGCCGCCCGTTCTCCCTGACCGAGCGGTCGTTGAGGACATGGGCCGCGCGGTCACCGCGAGTCCGGAGCCCGCGCCCGCGGCCATCGCTTCAGCCGTGGAGGTTGCCCCGCCCGTCGCCGTCGCGCCGGTCGCACCCGTCTCCGAGATCAAGATCACGATCCCCGAGGATGTCTCCCAGCAACTCAAGCAGTCCCAATCGTTCGCCTTGCTGGCCCTGATCGTGGCTGGAATTTCCCTCGTCAGCATGGGTTTTCTGATCATCACCGTGCGGAAGAGCGACGAGCGTCTCCGGCGCATGGTCTGGAAATCCGAGGTCGACCACCTCCGCGATGAAGTCATCGGTGGACGTCCGCACCTGAAGGTCGAGAGAAGTTACGACCGCTTGACGCTCACCAACACCGGCTCGGTGGCGGCGGATGATATTCGGCTCTCGCTCGGTCCCGCGCCCGCGACGATGAAGCAGAGGCTCAAGGTCCTGGCCCGCATCGAGGAAGGCGAGAAGGCGGAGGTGGAGATCGGGCCTCAGGCCGCGGGAGGACAGATTTACGGGACGCTGGAGTACAAGAATCCGGATAACGACCGCATCTTCAAGGATCATTTCGTTCTCAAGGTCGACGGGGTGACCGGAGAGCTCATTCCCATTCAACAAGCCAGCTAGATGAATAACCGGGAAGAAATCGGAAGAGCGCTGGGCAAGATTCCGTCGGGAGTGGGCGTCCTGACCGCCAGGAGCGGGGACGTCGAATCCGCGATGCTGGCGTCATGGTTTCAACAGGTGGCCTTCGAGCCGCCGATGATCGCCGTCGCGGTCAACAAGTCACGCCCCATCTTGGAGCTGATCCACGCCTCCAAGGCGTTCACGTTGAGCCTCTTTCACACGAGCCAAAAAGACCTTTTTGCGCATTTCGCCAAAGGCGTCGAGCCGGGGCAGAATCCGTTTCAAGGCATTCAGCTCACTCGCGAACCCGTCGGCGGAGCCATCCTCTCCGACGCCATGTCCTACCTTTCCTGCGAGATCGCGGGCGAAGTGGACGCCGGGGATCACAAGGTCTTTCTGGGGCGGGTCCTCAAGGGTGGCATCCTGAAAGACGGACACTCCATGGTCCACACGCGGAAGAATGGTTTTCATTACTAGCTAGACAGGCCCTCGCCGAGACGGTAGAATTTCATTATAAATCAATAGGTTAACGTCTTGGTGCGTTAACCGCATGCGTCAGAGCGCGATGAGATCCTTCCCTTGTGCGGGCGTAGGCCCCCGGGGAATAAAAGGAGGTGATTGCGGGATGGCGTCCTTCAAAAAGGCGTTTATGGCCGGCGTGGCCGGCACCGTTGTAATGACGGGTTTCTCTTTCATTTCCCACTACCTGCAGCTGCCCAAGATGGATTGGCATGGAATGTTCGCCTCGTTCTTTCATGTGGGCACGGCCTTCGGGTGGGTGATGTATTTTGCCGTCGGCATCGGTTTGGCCTATCTGTATGGGGCCTTTTTCCGGTCCGTCCTGCCGGCCCACTCCTGGGGGCGCGGCATGATCTACGCCGCGATTCTCTGGGCCGTCATGGGGATGGTTCTCATGCCTGTCTTCGGCATGGGCTTCTTCTATGGGTCCATGATGATGGCGGTGGCGACGTTTATCGGGATGGCCCTGTACGGAGCGACCGTCGGCTATCTGTACGAGAGGTGACCCCGCTTCCCGCGGGACAGCGCTCGCTACGGCTCGTAAAGGTAGCTAGAAGGAACTGGCCCATTGGAACGGCGTCCGGCGACGACGAGCGAGGTGGCCTTGACTGAAGTGAAGGCCTTCGCGGCGAGTCCTGCGGCGGCACGCTGGACCGATGGGCTATTTCCGTTTATGCTATGATCAGTGGGCGTGATTGAAGCCACAACCGGTGTCATTGTCGCGAAGCTCCTCTTCTTTCCGACGAAGGTTCACGAGTATCACCCGTCCCAGGTTGATACCCCTTGCGAGGAGGTGTTTTTCAAGAGCTCCGGCGACGTCATGCTCCACGGCTGGTTTTTCGTGGGAAAGAAGTCGGACCGGACCCTCCTCTACCTCCACGGCAACGCCGGCAATATCGGCGACCGCGTCGACAAGATCCAATTTTTAAAAAAGCTCGGCTGGAACATTTTCGCCTTCGACTACCGCGGTTACGGGCTGAGCCAGGGGAGCCCCACGCTCGAAGGCGTGCTTGAGGACAGCCGGGCCGCCTTACACTACCTCACCGAAAAGATCGGGATTCCGAACGAACAGATCATTCTCTTTGGAGAGTCGCTGGGCGGGGCCATGGCGGTGGATCTGGCCCACACGGAGCCGGTCGCTGCGACCATCCTGGAAAGCAGCTTCACGTCGCTGCGGGATCTCTCGCAGGAGGTCTACCGGTTCTTGCCCTCCGGCGCCACTCCCGACGTCTACCGCTCGATCGAACTGATCCGGCATGTCAGGTCGCCGGTGCTGGTGATCCATGGCATCGAGGACGAAATCGTTCCGTTCTCCATGGGCAAGAAACTCTTTGAGGCCGCCCCGCACCCGAAGCGCCTCTACGCGGTCCCCAAGGCGCGACACAACGACGTCTACGCCGTGGCTCGAGGGGATTATTTGAAGGAGATCGAGGAGTTTCTTTCGAACGTCGGACTGCCTTAGCTCGTCAGCTCCCGCTCCCCGCGGGACAGCACTCGCTACGGCTCGTAATGGAAGCTAGTCCACACCGTCCGCCAGAACCACGACATGATCCTCGCGGACTTCCGCGAAACCGCCGGTGACGACGATCGTCTTGGATTGCCCACCCTTGGTGTAGGTAAGGGGCCCATTTTCCAGCTCGGCCAAAAGGGTCGTGTGGCCCGGCAGGACCCCGAACTGGCCCAAGGCACCGGGGGCGACGAACTCGTCGACCTCTTCGTTCAGGACGGAGGCCTCGGGCGTCACGATTTCCAATCGGATTTTGGCCATGATTACGCCGCCAGCTTCTGGGCCTTCGCGACCGCCTCTTCAATGGAACCCACGAGGTAAAAGGCCTGTTCCGGGAGATCGTCGTGCTTGCCTTCCACGATTTCCTTGAAGCCCCTCACCGTGTCCGCGACCTTGACGTACTTGCCCTCGAGGCCGGTAAACTGGGCGGCCACGAAGAACGGCTGCGACAGGAACTTTTGGATCTTGCGCGCCCGGGCGACGACCAGCTTGTCGTCCTCCGAAAGCTCATCCATTCCCAAGATGGCGATAATGTCCTGGAGGTCTTTATAGCGCTGCAGGACCTTCTGCACGTCTCGCGCCACCTTATAATGCTCCTCGCCCACGACCTGGGGGGTGAGGATGCGGGAGGTGGAATCGAGAGGGTCGACGGCCGGGTAAATACCCAGCTCGGCGATCTGACGCGAGAGAACGGTGGTCGCGTCCAGGTGAGCGAAGGTCGTCGCCGGAGCCGGATCGGTCAAGTCGTCGGCGGGGACGTAGATCGCCTGCACGGAAGTGATCGATCCCTTCGTCGTCGTCGTGATGCGTTCCTGCAATTCGCCCAAGTCGGTCGACAAGGTGGGTTGATAACCGACGGCGGACGGGATGCGTCCCAACAGGGCGGACACTTCGGAGCCTGCCTGGGTGAAGCGGAAGATGTTGTCGATGAAGAGAAGCACGTCCTGGCGCTCTTCGTCGCGGAAGTACTCCGCGACGGTCAAGGCGGAGAGGCCGACGCGGGCGCGCGCCCCGGGAGGCTCGTTCATCTGGCCGTAGACGAGAGAGGTCTTGGCGATGACGCCCGATTCCTTCATCTCGTGCCAGAGGTCGTTGCCTTCGCGGGTCCGCTCGCCGACGCCCGCAAAGACGGAGAAGCCGCCGTGCTTGGTGCCGACGTTGTTGATCAATTCCATGATGAGAACGGTCTTGCCGACGCCGGCGCCGCCGAAGAGGCCGATCTTTCCGCCGCGGGCGTACGGAGCGAGAAGGTCGACGACCTTGATGCCCGTCTCGAACATCTGCACCTGCGTGCTCTGCTCGGTGAATTTCGGCGCGTCACGGTGGATCGGATAGCTCTTTTTCGCGTTGACCGGTCCGGCTTCATCCACGGGTTCGCCGACGACGTTGAGGATGCGGCCCAAGACCTCTTTCCCGACCGGCATCTGAATGGGTGCGCCCGTGTTGATCACTTCCGCGCCGCGAACAAGACCCTCGGAGGAATCCATGGCGACGCACCGGACGGTGTTTTCGCCCAAGTGCTGCGCCACTTCGACGACCAGATTCCAAGGCTTGTCGTTGATGTTGGTGTTGGTCACCCTGAGGGCGGTGTAGATCTCCGGGAGGTCCGAGGACGGAAACTGGACGTCCACGACCGGCCCGATGACCTGGGTCAATCTACCCTTCGCTAGCTCTTTTTCTGGCATAAAATGATTCTCCCTATTTCTTAAGCGATTCGGCCCCGTTCACAATGTCCATCAATTCCGTGGTGATCACGGCCTGGCGCAATCGGTTCATTTGGAGCGTCAGGCTTCCGATCATTTCCTTGGAGTTGTTCGTCGCGTTTTCCATCGCCATCATCCGCGCACCGAACTCTCCGGCGATCGATTCCAGAAAGGCGCGGTGGATTACCGTCGCGACGGCGCGGGGGACAAGCTTGTCAAGTATCGCCGCGCGCGACGGCTCGTAGATATACTCGGGGACATATCTGTCGCCGGACCTGTCTCCCAATTTCTCCGGCGCCGACTCCGCCTTGGCCGTGCCGACGGACAGCGGCAGAATCCTTTCGATCCGGATTTCCTGCGAAATGGCTGACCGGAAATAGTTGTAAACCAGATAGAATTCGTCAAACCGGCCCTCTTGAAAGCCGCCGAGCATGTCTTCGGCGATCTTCATGGCTTCATCAAAGGGGTAATTGTCCTGAATCCCGGTAATGATATTTTGCGGCTCGCGCTTGCGGGACCGGAAAAAATCGCGCCCTTTCTTGCCCACGACCGTCACTCGGATTTCGGGAATCTTGGTTTGCTGGTCCTTGAGGAAGTTCTCGACCCGCCGGAGCAGGTTACCGTTGAATCCTCCGCAGAGACCCCGATCCGAGGTGAGCACCAAGAACTCGGCGGATTTCACCTCGTTCCGGGGCTGGAAGATCGAATGCGCCTTGGGCCCGATGAGTTTCACCATGTTGGCGAGCAACTCGTTCATCTTGCCCGAGTAAGGCCTCGCGCTGATCAGCCGCGTTTGAGCCCGGCGGAGCTTGGCCGCGGCGACCATCTTCATGGCCTTGGTGATCTTCTGCGTGTTCTTCACCGACGCGATGCGCTTTCGAATTGTCTTCAGGGTCGCCATATATTCTCAATCATCCGCCGAATCGAATCGGGCCTTGCCCGTTCGATTCGGCCCCAGAGGGCTCGGGGGAAGGCCGGAGGCTTCCCCCGCTTTTATGCCGCGAATTGGGTTTTGAACTCGTCCATGGCCTTCTTGATCTTTTGCTTCAGCCCGTCGTCGAGGGCCTTCTTGTCGCTCAACTCTTTCACGACCGCCGCGTGCTTCGTCTCCATGAAGAGGAGCATCTCGTTCATGTATTTCTGCACCTTTTCGGTCGGGCAATCGTCCACGTAGCCGTTCGTGGCGGCATAGATGGAAAGCACCTGCTGGATGACGTTCATCGGCTGGTACTGCCCTTGCTTGAGGACCTCGACCAGCCGGGCGCCCCGGCTCAACTGCTGTTGGGTCGCCTTGTCGAGATCGCTTCCGAACTGGGCGAAGGCGGCCAACTCGCGGTACTGGGCGAGTTCCAGGCGAAGCGTGCCGGCCACCTGCTTCATCGCCTTGATCTGGGCGTTGCCGCCGACGCGGGAGACAGAAAGCCCCACGTTCACGGCCGGCCGGACGCCGGCGTAGAAGAGATCGGTCTCCAGATAGATCTGCCCGTCGGTGATCGAGATGACGTTCGTGGGGATGTAGGCCGAGACGTCGCCGGCTTGCGTTTCGATCACGGGAAGCGCCGTCAAGGAGCCCCCTCCGCGCGCGTCAGAGAGCTTGGCCGCGCGCTCCAAAAGGCGCGAGTGAACGTAGAAGACGTCGCCGGGAAAGGCTTCGCGGCCCGGCGGGCGGCGGAGGAGCAGCGACAACTGGCGGTAGGCGACCGCGTGCTTGGAAAGATCGTCATAAATGATGAGGGCGTGCTTGCCGTTGTCGCGGTAATATTCGGCCATCGCGGCGCCGGAATAAGGCGCCAGGAACTGGAGCGGAGCCGCATCGGAGGCGTTGGCGGCGATCACCGTCGTGTACTCCATCGCCCCGGAACTTTTCAGGCGGTCCATCACCTGGGCGACGGTCGACTGTTTTTGACCGATCGCGACGTAAAAACAATGAACGTTGCCGCCCTTCTGATTGATGATGGTGTCGATGGCGATGGCGGTCTTGCCCGTCTGTCGGTCGCCGATGATGAGCTCGCGCTGGCCGCGTCCGATGGGGATCATGGCGTCGATGGCCTTGAGGCCGGTCTGCAGGGGTTCAAACACGCTTCTTCGTTCGACGATTCCCGGGGCCTTGACCTCGATCCGGCGGGTTTCCTTGGAGGCGATGGGCCCGAGTCCGTCGATCGGCTCGCCCAGGGCGTTGACGACTCGACCCATCAAGGCGTCCCCGACGAGCACCTCGGCGATGCGGCCCGTGCGCCGGACCTCGTCGCCTTCCTTGATCTCCGTATCGTGACCCATGACGGCGATGCCGACGTTGTCTTCTTCCAAATTGAGCACGATGCCGCGAACGTCGTGCGAAAACTCGACGAGTTCGCCTGCCATGGCCTTTTCCAGCCCGTAGACGCGCGCGATGCCGTCGCCCACGGAGAGAACGGTGCCCGTCTCCGCAACCTCCACTCTCTTGCCGTAGTCCTTGATCTGCTTCTTGATGATGGAACTGATCTCTTCGGCCCTGATTTCCATAAGATTAACCCCTCAAGATGTTTTCTTTGATTCTTTCCAATTCCCTTTTTACGGAGCCGTCATAAACGGTGTGGTCCACGCGCAGAACGACACCGCCGATCAGGGCCGGATCGGCCTCGCCGCGCGGGACGATCTTTTTCTTCAGCTTCTCGGCCAGGACCGTTTCCACCTTTTGAAGCAAACCCGCCTCGGGCTGCCCGGGCGTCACCACCGTGACGCGCACGATCCCGAGGATCTCGTCCTGAAATCGCTGATACTCGCGTCCGATCTCGGTCAGAAGTCCCACGCGTTCTTTGCGGACGAGCAAACACAGGAAGTTCTTGAATAAGGGAGCCGCTCCGACTTTTTCGGCCAACTCTTCTATCGCGGCGAGCCTTTGGTTCACGTCGATCGTGTCGTCCGCGAGGGTCCTTAAGAAGGACGGTCCCCCGGCGGAAGACTCCAAAGCGCGCAGCATCTCACCCAGAGAACGTCCATACGCCTCGACCTGATCGTCCTCTCGCGCGATTTGAATCAGGGCCCGCGCATAGCGGCGAGGCAGCGATCCATGAAGGGAACCGCGGGAGGTCTTCATAGGGACTGCCTTTCAAGGCCGGCCATGTAATCGTCCGAAAGCCTTTTTTGATCCTCGGCCTTCAGGTTCTCCCGGACCATTCTCTCGGCCGTTTCGAGGGCGAGGGACGCCACCTGCCCCTTGAGGGACTCGCGAGCCTTGCGGGCTTCCTGGTCCAAAATACGCAGTCCGTCTTCTTTCAACCGGTCGGAACGCTTTTTTCCTTCCTCCATCAGTTGCTTCTTTTCCAATTCACCTTCGCGCTCCAGGGAAAGCACCAGATCCCGGGATTCGGCCTCCAGGCGTGACATGGCCTTCCGGAGATTCTCATGCCGCGACTTGGCTTCCCGTCCTATTTTCTCCCCTTCCTCGATCTCGAAACGGATCCGTCCCGCGCGGCTTTCCCAGAATTCCTTCACCGGCTTTTTCAAAAAGAAGAACAGGAGGCTGACGAAGATCGAAAAGTTGATCAGGCTCCAATGGATGCCGGAATGAAGTAGCGCGTCCATCAGATGTTTCTCTCCAGGACCTTAACGGCAATGTCGTGTCCCAACTCGCGGGCTTGTTGCCGCAGCTGCAAGGCGGCTTCTTTCGACTGCCGATCGATCTCCGCGCGGGAACGCTCCATATTTTGCTCGATCTCGGCGCGCGCTTTCTTAAGTAGGTCCTCGACGAACCTCTCCCCGTTGGTCCGGTGGACGTCCTTCTTGCGGATGCCTTCGAGCCGGGCTTCCTCCATTTTCTTGCTGTGAACGAGCTCCATTGCCTTGGATTGTTCTTCCAGCTGCCGGGCGGTCTCCTTCTCGCCGGCGGTCTTCGACGTGCGCTGCTCGATGATCTTGAGGGTCGGTCGAAAGACACCGAAATGCAAAACCAGAAACGCGGTCATGAAGATCACCCATTGGGTGACAATCGTTGCGTTTGGAAGGAGATCGATCATCGCCGCTCTTTATTGAATAAGGTGAAAAAACAAAAAAATGCGCCGCCCGCCTGACGGACGGGCGACGCACGCTATAACTGAATGACGGGACGTGTCAAGAAGACTGCGGAACCATCAGGCCCCGGACGGCAAGGCGACCTTGGAACCGTCGATGGAGCGGACCGTCGCCTTCTTGCCCATGCTGCAGCTTCCTTCGAAGATGACGCCTTCGTCGATGACGAGGGTCTGCGCCGTGATGTCGCCTTCGACCGTCGCGGGCGTGTGCATCTCGATCCGGTCATGTGCCTTGATCGTCCCCTTGACCTCGCCATGAACAATGATGTTTCCGACATCGACCTTGCCGTCGATCGATGCCCCCTCACCCACGACCAGAGTTCCGTCCGAGAAAATCTCGCCGCTGAACTTGCCGTTGATGCGGACGGTGCCCTCAAAAGTGAGCTTACCCTCGAACTCGCAGCCTTTTTCCAAAAGACCGCTGATAGGACCCGATGTCGTCATGTCACGACCTCCTTTTTCGCCGAACATAATAAACCCCCTTGGCCTTTACTTATTGTTTCGTGAGCGATTGGTAGAGCCGATCTAAATCCGTTTCCGAGTAATATTCAATGATAATTTTTCCTTTTTCCCCGGAGGGAACGAGCCGGACTTGCGTCCCCAACCGCCGTCTCAAATTATCCAGAAGGCTGATGTATCGGGGAGGCAGGGGCTTGAGTTCGCGACCCTTCTTTCCGGGCTTGAGAACACGCTTGGCCGCGACCCTCAGCTCAAGCTCCCGGACCGACCACCCTTCGTCGGCGATCCGGTCGATGAAGTAGATCTGCTTTTCAAGTTCCGGCACCGAAAGCAGCGCCCGGGCGTGCCCGACGGAGATCTGTCCGCCCTGCAGGGCCTGACGGGCCTTGGTGGGAAGCTTTTGGAGGCGTAGAAGATTGGCGACGGTCGCCCGGTCCTTTCCCACTTTTTGAGCCACCTGCTCCTGCGTGTAACCGAACTTGTCCAGAAGCTCCTGGTAAGCGGCCCCTTCTTCTATGGGGTCCAGATCCTCGCGCTGGACGTTTTCGATGATCGCGAGCTCGAGGATTTCCGAAGGCTCGGCCTCCTCCCGAAGGATGACCGGGATTTCTGTCAAACCCGCAACCCTGGCCGCCCGGAGACGCCTCTCTCCGGAGACGAGTTCGTAGGAACCGTCCGCACGTCGCGTGACGACCAAGGGATGAAGGATGCCCTTATCTCGGATGGAGGAGGCCAGATCGTTGATCTTTTGTTCGTCGAAGAATTTACGCGGCTGGTGCGGATTCGGGACGATCTCGCCGATCGGGACCGTCCGGAACGGCTGATCCTCCTCCCTCATCACGGCCACGGCGGCCGCCGATTCCTGTTTGACGGGAATGAGCGACGCGATCCCCCGGCCGAGCCCCTTCTTTTGAGGTTCCATCAACCACCCTCCTTGGGTTTACGCGACCCGCACGGCGGCCGCGGGCGCGATGTTTGAGATTCTTTCCAAAAATTCCTGGGCCAGTTCGAGATAGGTTTGGGCCCCCTTGGACTTGACATCGTAGAGGAGCACCGGCTTGCCGTGGCTGGGCGCCTCCGAGAGCCGGACATTCCGCGGCACGACCGTCCGGTAGACCAGATCCCCAAAATGCTTTCGAATCTCACCCTCCACCTCATGGGCGAGATTGTTACGGGCGTCATACATGGTGAGGAGAATGCCCGCGATCTTGAGGTGCGGATTGAGAGAATTTTGGACGAGTTCAATGGTCCGCGTGAGATCGGCCAGTCCCTCCAGAGCGTAGTACTCGCATTGAACGGGAACGATGAGGAGGTTGGCGGCCGTCAGGACATTGAGGGTCAGAAGGCCCAGCGACGGCGGCGAATCGACAAAGATGTACTCATAGTCCTTGAGGAGGGGTTCGAGTTTTTTCTTGAGCCGGAACTCACGCCCGACCTGGGCGACGAGCTCGACCTCCGCCCCAACCAGATCCGACGTCCCGGGAATGATATCCAAATACTCCAAGCAGGTCTTGGTGGGCTGAACTCCACCCTTGCCTTGCAAAAGCGTATAAGAGTTTGAATCTATTGAGTTTTTATGGATTCCAAGCCCGCTGCTCGCATTGGATTGGGGGTCAAAATCGACGACGAGGGTCCTTTTCTCCGCCGCCGCGACCGAGGCGGCAAGATTAATGGCGGTCGTGGTCTTGCCCACACCACCCTTTTGATTGCAAAATCCAATAATTACAGCCATTTACACCTTAATTTTTCGCAGAATAGGCCAGTTGAAACGGTCAAGGCAAGAAAAATGTTCCACGTGAAACAGAATTTGAGGGGGACAACTGGAGCACTCTTCCCCTCCGATACTTTTGGTACTGAGGGGGCAGTCTCACGGAGGCCGTCTTATGAAAATGAAACTTACCTCGCTCCTCCTCCTTCTTCTCGCAACTACATCGATTTCTGCATGCAATGAAACGGCTGGGATCGACTCCCTTGACCAAGACGTTCCAACGGAGCTCGCCGGAACGCCTTCAGACGGTCCCTCGGGAGACGGTCGCATCATTGATGGAACAAAGTTGAGTACGGACGATGTCGATGCCGATTCGATCCCGGATTCCTTGGATAACTGTCCGACGGTCCCTAATTTGGATCAGGCGGATCAGGATGCCGATGGGATCGGCGACGCCTGCGCCGACCTCTAGTCATGAACCATCCTAAAGACGCGTCATGAGAAGCTGACGAGGTGCCTTGGAAACAGGGATCTCGTAAGGACTGCTCTCCCAAGGACGGAGGCCCAGTTTCTCTAAGACTCCCTCCGAATCTTTCAATTCTTGGGCGCATTCCGCCCCCTTCATTGCGACGATCCTTCCGCCGGGCTTGAGATTCGGGAACGCCAATTCCAAATAGCTCTTTAGGTCAAAGGTCGCCCTCGTCAGAATAAGATCGTATGGCCCTATTGTCTGGCCCTTGAGCGTCTGATGAAGGACCTGCACGGATTCGAGTCCCAGGGTCCGGACGACCTCCTTGAGGAAATCGCATTTCTTTTTAACGGAATCCACGAGAGTCAATTCAACATGGGGAGCCACGATCTTGAGGGGAAGGCCTGGGAAACCGGCGCCTGATCCAATATCCAATACGGCAATTCGTAACGCTTCTGGGAAAAATGTTTCACGTGAAACATTTGGGAGCCAGCGAGAAAGGGCTGGTAGGATGGCGAGCGAATCAAGAAAATGCTTATCGAGGATCTCAGCAGGATCCGTGATGGCTGTCAGGTTGATCTTTTCATTCCATTTCAAGAGAAGGGCTTGATACCGTTCAAAGCCCGGTTCGTGTTGGCGGTAAAGGTCAATGGGTGACAACATGGGCGGAAGAACGATGAAGATAGACCATTAGAATAGAAAGGGCGGCCGGAGTCACACCGGGCACCCGACCAGCCTGACCCAGCGATAGGGGTTGAACCCTTGTCAGCTTCTCAACGATCTCTCGGGAGAGGCCGGGGATCTCTTGATAGGCAAACCACGCTGGAATCTTCATGGATTCCATTCTTTGAAACCGCCGGATCTCGTCTTCTTGGCGGCCTAGGTAACCTTCATACTTCGACTGGATCTCGACCTGTTCGATGACTTCTTCCCTCTGCGCCGGATCAAGGGCCTGAAAGAATGAGGATTCCAAAAAGTCCGGCAGATATGTCTCAACCAAGGAAGACCCCGAGACCTCCGGCCTCTTCAACATAACATCGAGAGGGGTTCCTTGAACGCGACGAGAGGCGATCAAACCGCGGAGATTTTCTATGGCCGCGAGCTTGCGGCAAAATCGACGGTACTCGTCTCTAGGGACGAGCCCGAGGTCATGACCCACCCGCCGGAGCCTCAGATCGGCGTTGTCCTCACGCAAGGCCAGGCGATATTCCGCACGTGACGTGAACATGCGATAGGGCTCCGCCTGTCCCTCGGTCATGACGCCGCGCGTCACCAGGTCATCGGTCATGATACCCAGGTAGGCCTGGGACCGATCGAAAACGAGGGGTGACTTGTCCTGAACCTGCAGCGCCGCATTGATCCCGGCGATGAGGCCCTGAGCCGCCGCTTCCTCATATCCCGTCGTGCCGTTGATCTGGCCTGCGTGAAAGAGACCTTTGATCCTCTTGGTCTCGAGCGTCGGATCGAGCTGGGTGGGGGGGACATAATCGTACTCGATCGCATAACCCGGCTTGGAAATCCTCACGTCCTCCAAGCCGGGAATCGTCTGCAGAAAGGCGAGCTGGACATCCTCCGGCAGGCTGGTTGAAATTCCATTTGGATACCATTCCGGATGCCCAAGGCCTTCGGGTTCCAAAAAGATCTGGTGCCTTTCCCGGTCGGCGAACTTGACGATCTTGTCTTCGATGGACGGACAGTAACGCGGCCCCGTGGATTGGATGACTCCCGAATACATCGGCGACCTGTGGAGATTCTCCCGAATGATCGCGTGCGTGTCCGGCGACGTATGCGTGATGAAACAAGCGACCTGCGGCTGTTCGATCCGGGTCGGCGAAAAGCTGAAACGGGAAGGGCGCGCATCGCCCCATTGAACCTCGAGCCGATCGAACCGGATGCTCCGGCCGAAGAGCCGGGGAGGCGTTCCGGTCTTGAGCCGGCCGATCTCGAAACCGAGCTTAAGAAAACTCTCGGAAAGCCTTTCGGAAGGGCGATCGCCGCGGCGTCCGCAAGGCGTGCGGTTCGTCCCCGTGTGCGCCAGCCCACGGAGGAAGGTCCCCGTGCAAACAACCACGGAACGCGTCATGGTTTTCGTCCCATCATCAAGAATGGCGGCCTCCACACGGTTTTCCCGCGTCAAAATCTCATCGACCATTCCTTCATGAATCGTCAGATTGGCTTGGTTCCGGAGGACTTCCTGCATGCGCCGCTTGTAGAGGAGACGGTCCGACTGGCAACGGCTCCCGCGGACCGCCGGTCCCTTGTTGGTATTGAGACGCTTGAAATGAATTCCGGTCGCGTCGGCGACCCGGCCCATTTCGCCGCCGAGCGCGTCGACCTCGCGGACCAGGTGACCCTTGCCGATGCCGCCGATCGCGGGGTTGCAGCTCATCTGGGCGATGTTGTCGGCGTTCGACGTGACCAGGAGCGTGGCGCACCCCATGCGCGCGGCGGCCAGCGCCGCCTCACAGCCGGCATGCCCGGCCCCGATCACAATGACGTCATAGGTGCTCATCATTTACCAATACAAAACTTTGAAAAGATTTCACCCAGGATTTCGTCGTTCGTCACCTCGCCCGTGACCTCGCCCAAGGCATTCATGGCGATCGCAAGATCCGCCGCGAGAAGCTCCAGGGACATCGCCGCCCGCGCACCGTCGCCGACCCTCTCCAGGGCCTCCGCACCCTTCAGGAGGGCGTCCCGGTGGCGGAGATTGGTCAGGATGACGTCGGCATGTCCCGTCCGTTCCGAGAAGACCGCCGCCATGGCCTTCTTAAGCCCCTCGACCCCTTCGCCCGTTTTCGCGCTGACGCGGATCGCGTCCTTCGGCGGATCAAAGGCGGGGGACAGGTCCGTCTTGTTGAAGACGGTCAGGGCCCGGCGGCCTCCAATCAGCTCCTGGACCCGGTCGTCTTGGACGTCCCAAGGACGGCTCGAATCCAAGACAAAAAGGGAGAGATCCGCCTGATCGATCTTTTGGCGTGATCGACGGATGCCCTCGGCCTCGACACCGTCCTCGCCGGGCCGGATGCCCGCCGTATCGATGAAGCGGATGGCCAGCCCCTCCAGGTCCAAAACCTCCTCGACCGTGTCCCGCGTGGTCCCGGGCATGGGGTGGACGATGGCCCGATCATCGCCGACCAGGGCATTGAAGAGGCTGGATTTGCCGGCATTGGGCTTGCCCACGATTGCGACGCGGACGCCTTCTCGGAGATAACGGCCTTCTTCATAGCTCGCGAGAAGGGATTCGATGCGAACCTTGAGGCTCGCCAGACGCTCCAAGACCTCTTCGTAGCGGAGGCCCTGGACGTCTTCGTCCTCCGGAAAGTCGATCCGGGCCTCCATCTGGGCCCTCATGACCTTGATCTCGTTCCGGAGCTTGCCGACGTATTCGGAAAGCCTCCCCTCGAGCTGGCGCCCGGCGAGGACCACGGCCCGTTCGCTCGCGCCGGCGATCAGGTCGGCCACGGCCTCGGCCTGGGCCAAGTCCATCCGTCCGTTCAGGAAGGCCCGCTTTGTGAATTCCCCCGGGTGGGCCATCCGGGCACCGGCCTTGAGGATTCGTTCCAAGAGGAGCTCCAGACCCCGTCGCCCCCCATGCGCCTGGACCTCCACGACATCTTCGCCCGTATAGGAGGAGGGGGCCTTTAGGAAGAAGGCGAGGACCTGATCAAAGGCGATCCTGCCGACGTAGACCCGGCGGGGCTCGAACTCCGAGGGGCGGACGGATCCCTCCCAAACAACTTCGAGGACGTCCAAGGCCCTCGAACCGGAGATCCGGATGATTCCCACCCCTCCGTTTCCAGGCGGAGTCGCGATCGCCGCAATTTCATCAGACGTTCTCATGGTTTTCCAAAGGGGGCTTTACTAACGCTCCCCCCTGACCCTTTTCCAGTGCGATTTTCGAGGCATCCCCCTTGACACGAAGGGTCGAGTGCATATATTGCGTCCGCTTCTCGAAGCTTTATAATCCATTAATTTTTAAGGAGGTTTTCGTCATGGCCGACAAGAACGACAAAAAAATCAAGATTCGCCCCTTGCACGACCGGGTCCTCATCAAGCGAGTGCTTGAAGAGGAGAAGACCAGGGGCGGCATCATCATCCCCGACTCGGCAAAGGAAAAGCCGCAGGAAGGCAAGGTCGTCGCCGTCGGGAGGGGCCGGTTGGAAGACGGCAAGGTCATTCCGTTGGACGTCAAGGCCGGTGACCGAATCCTCTTCAGCAAGTATTCGGGCAACGAAGTGAAGATCGGCGGCGAGGAACACCTGATCCTGAAGGAAGACGAAATCCTCGGCGTCCTCGAAGCATAATTTCATCTAACGACAAAAGGAGAATCCTATGGGAGCGAAAGAGATTATTTTTGACCAAAAGGCCCGCGAGTCGATCCTGCGCGGCGTGAACGTCCTGGCCGACGCGGTGAAGGTCACGTTGGGTCCCAAGGGCCGCAACGTCATCCTCGAAAAATCGTTCGGCTCGCCGACGATCACCAAGGACGGCGTCTCGGTCGCCAAGGAGATCGAGCTCGAGAACAAGTTTGAGAACATGGGCGCGCAGATGGTGAAGGAGGTCGCTTCGAAGACGTCCGATGTCGCCGGTGACGGCACCACGACGGCGACCGTCCTGGCCCAAGCCATCTACCGCGAGGGGATGAAGATGGTTTCCGCGGGTCACAACCCGATGGCTCTCAAGCGCGGCATCGAAAAGGCCGTCGCGGCGGCGGTGGAGGAGCTGAAGAAGCTCTCCAAGCAGACGAAGGACCCGAAGGAGATCGCCCAGGTCGGAACCATTTCCGCCAACAATGACGAGACGATCGGCAAGATCATCGCCGAGGCCATGGACAAGGTCGGCAAGGAAGGCGTGATCACAGTCGAAGAGGCCAAGTCGATGGACACGACCTTGGACGTCGTCGAAGGCATGCAGTTCGACCGCGGCTATCTTTCCCCGTATTTCGTCACGGATCCGGAGCGCATGGAGTGCGTGATCGAGGACCCCTACATCCTGATTCATGAGAAGAAGATCAGCTCCATGAAGGAGCTTCTGCCGGTCTTGGAAGCGATCGCGCGCGCGGGCCGTCCGCTCCTCATCATCGCGGAAGACATCGAGGGTGAGGCCTTGGCCACCTTGGTCGTCAACAAGCTCCGCGGCACTCTCCAATGCGCGGCCGTGAAGGCCCCGGGCTTCGGCGACCGCCGCAAGGCCATGCTGGAAGACATCGCGATCCTCACGGGCGGCGAGCTCCTGGCCGAAGAGCTTGGCAAAAAGCTCGAGGACGTCCGGCTGGAAAACCTGGGTCGCGCCAAGAGAGTCACGATCGATAAGGACAACACAACGATCGTCGACGGCGGCGGCAAGAAGGCGGCGATCGAAGGCCGGGTGAAGCAGATCCGCGCCCAGATCGAGGAGACGACCTCCGATTACGACAAGGAAAAGCTCCAAGAACGGTTGGCGAAGCTCGTCGGCGGCGTCGCGGTCATCAACGTCGGCGCCGCGACCGAAACCGAAATGAAGGAAAAGAAGGCCCGCGTGGAAGACGCCTTGCACGCGACCCGCGCGGCGGTGGAAGAAGGCATCGTTCCCGGCGGCGGCGTGGCCCTCATTCGCTGCCTGCCGGCGGTCGAGAAGCTCAAGCTCAACTCGGTTGAACAGTTCGGCGTGGACATCATCCGCCGGTCGCTCGAGGAACCCACCCGCTGGATCTCCCAAAACGGCGGCTACGAAGGCGCCGTCATTGTCGACGAGATTAAAAAGAACACCGGGTCCTACGGCTTCAACGCGGACACCGGAAAGTTCGAGGACCTCCTCAAGGCCGGCATCATCGACCCGACCAAGGTCACGCGCTCGGCGCTTCAAAACGCCGCGAGCGTCGCGTCGCTCCTTCTGACGACGGAGGCCATGGTCGCCGAAAAACCGGATGAGAAGGAGAAGGGTCCTTCGATGCCCGGCGGCGGTGGCGGCATGGGCGGCATGGGCGGCATGATGTAAATAGCGTCGTAACCGCTCGAATTAATTGACCGAAAAGGGGCGACAGGGTATTATGCCCAAACCTTGATCGCCCCTTTTCTTTTTCTCTTGGCGGTTTTACTGGCGATTCCGGTCGGAGCGGAGGCCTTTGACATCACGGCCACCGGCTATCTCAGGAACCGCCTCGTCTACTACCATGACCTCGACACCCAACGCCCGAACGCCGGCGTCAATCAAGGCGGGCTGGGCGACAACGACCGCTTCGGGTCGATCCTCTTCGTCCAGGAAAGGCTTCGTGTCGAACCTATCCTGAAGGTGAACGACAACATCTCGCTCCACGCCACTTTCGACGTCCTGGACAACGTCATCGCCGGCACCAAGGAGACGAAGAACATCGATTTCCTTTCTCCCATCGTCGGAACCATCCAGCTCCCCGGCGCCGGCGGCGCCTTGGGCGTGACCGGCGGCGAGGCAGGCGAAAACAAGGCCTTGAACGTCCGCCGCGCCTACATGGACATTTTGACCCCAGGCGGCAAATTCCGGATCGGCCGCCAGCCTTCGCACGTCGGATTGGGCATCTTCCAGAACGACGGCAACGGGTACAACGACGACTTCGGCGACACCTTCGACCGCATCCTTTACCTCGCCTCCCTCGAGACGAAGAAGTTCGGGAATTTGAGTTTCGGTGCGGTGGCCGATTTCACGTTCACCAAGCAGGAAGACCCAAGAATCAGCGGACTCGGCAAGGCGATCACCGGGCCGGCGGAAGACACGCGGCAATTCGCCGGCCTCGTCCTCTGGGACTTCAAGGACCTGACGCTGGGTACGTTCTCCGGCATCCGCTACCGGAACGGCAAGGAAGGCAACACGACGACCCAGGCCCGTCAGATCCTCGTGGACGCCAACGGCGATCCCATTCTCGACGGCAACGGCAACTTTCAGCTCTCGGACCTGCGCGCCGCGGGAAATGACGGCGACACGCTGCTCTATTTCACGGACGTCTACGGCGAGTACAAGCGCGGCCCCTACCGGTTCCGCGGGGAATACGCCCTCCTCTCCGGAAAGATCTCGACGGGGCTGGTGATCGACGCCATCGCCTTCAACAACCTGCCGTCCAACGCGCGCGGACCCATCGAGATGCCGGCCCAGAATGACCTCCTGGTGCACATGGCGGCGGCGGAGTTTGAGGCCAACTACCGGTGGGGCTCCTTCCTGTTCCAGGGCGGATACGCCTCCGGGGATCGCCAACCACTCTCTTCGCGCATCACCCAGTTCGGCTTTCGGCCGGATTACCAGATCGCCCTCTTGATGTTCCATGCGCCCCTGGGTTCTTCGCCCCGCGTCACGCAAGCCAATGGCAGCGGAGCGGGGAGCCGCCAATTGGTGGGCGCCGTGCCGGTCACCGGCAATTACATCAACAACGCCGCCTACGCGGCCTTGGGCTACATGCACAACATCGACATGACGTCGCTCGTACCCGCGGCCAGCAACACGAAGGCCGGGCTCAAGTTCATCACCGCCTGGGCGCCTTCCAACAACTTTGACATCGACTTCGCGGAACTCACCGGCTTTGCCGACCTGCCTCGGGTCGTAAATTCCAACAAGTGGTATGGCTGGGAGGCGGACGCGAACTTTCAGTCGCGTTTCTTTGAGCGCTTCCTCTTCGACCTGACCGCTGGTTTCATGATGCCGGGCCCGGCCTATGACGTCGAAGTGGAGATCTTCAACCCAACCAATCTGGCCCAAGTGAACGTCATACCCTTCGACGGGGCGAATTGGGTGTGGGGCGTGCGGACGAATATGATCGTGGATTTCTAGAGGAACGGGCGAACACGAGGTTCGCCCTTACTACTTAGAACCCGGGGCCTTCTGGGTCTCGCGGCCGTTGCCGGAATAAGGATTGAACATCGTAAAGAGGTCTTGGTGGGGGCGGAGGAACTTTTCGCGCTCCTTGCCTTCGAGGCCCTTGGAATTGGCCTCCTCCTGGGCGTTTTCCAAGCCGTAACTAGCTGCTAGAAACTTGAACCCATCGCCGGAATTCGGCTTCTTCTCAAGATCCACCCAAAACATGGCATCCTCGATCATTTCTGCCAAGAACGCCTGTTTCTCGGGCGAAAGCGATTGGATCTTCGGGGAATGTTTAAGAAACTTCAGTTGCGGATGCTTAATGATGAGTTCATTCAGCGTCATTTTGCTCTCCCCCAGCCCTTATTAGGCTAATACTCCAGGAAGCCGTTCGGCGGTGCCAAGCACGGCAGGTCCACGGGCGTCCGAATTTTCAAAACTCAAATTGACTCCCATAACCACATAGTCGACGAAGGCGGACTGATTGGGTGTCAGAGACTGGCTTGAAACAGGGGCGTCGCGGAACAAGGCGACGCGACTATTCAGGCCCGTCGCGGCATCTCCGCCAAAGCGGGAGGGAAGCCCTTCGACGGCTGCGATGAAAGCAGAATCGCTGGCGTAGGCACCGCCCTCGGAACGCCCATTCAAGATCTCCCGAGCGGCTTCCGCCTGCGGCCCACCACTCTTAACAATCATGTTCAACCGATTCGTTGCCTGAGCGACGTTCATGGGGCCTCCCTAAGTTATATTGCAAGCAATCTTCCTGCCATTATTCGGCAGGACCACCCTCTCGAGTTGCGTGTCTCTAACTACTTGATTTAACAATATTTTCTAAGAACACCCTCTTTATGACCCCTTGGAAGAACTGTCGGCTTTCCCGTCACCGTCCCCCAAATCCGGGGTTTTTTGACCCCAGTCCCTCCATGGATTTCGGGTCATTCACTCCAAGAATGGTTATCGGCCATTGAAAACAAAAGTTGTGGACTTCGATCAATTATTTTCAAAAAACCCCACAGAAAAACTCAACTCCTTGGAATTATGGTCTTTTTATGGATCCAACGAAGTGATCCGCAAGCCGGGTCGGCTTGGGGATCCGGTAACCATCCGTACATTGGAGGATGATTTTGACGGCCCTCGCAGGGCTGATGCGATGCCCCGGTGAGACAAAGACGGGTTTGACCCGGTCCCTTGTCCTTAAGACGGTCCCGACGACCTCGCCGTTATCCTCCAAGGGGGAGGTATCTCCTTTAGAAGGTCCCGGCTCTTGATACCTTCCGCACAGGAGGGACTTGCCGCAGCCAATGGACGGCCGGTTCAGGATGAGACCTAGATGGCTGGCGATCCCCAAGCGCCTCGGATGGGCGATGCCTTGGCCGTCAAAGAGGAGCACGTCCGGCGTATTTGTCAGTCTTTCAAAGGCCTTGAGCAGGATTGGACCCTCCCGAAAGGAAAGCAGGCCGGGGATGTAAGGAAACGTCAGAGGACCCGTGGCGGAGACCCGTTCGATCTCGCGCAAACTCGGGAACTCGAAGACGATCACCCCGCCGTAGCCCGTGCCACTACGCGTGTCGATTGACAAATCCGCGCCGGCGACGGTGCGAATCTCCCCAGGTTCGTCCTTAAGGACAATGCGGGAGGCCAATTGGGTCTGGAGGTCGATCGCATCCCTTGGAGGGAGGTCCCAGCGGTGAAGCTCAGGAATGACCATTAACCGCGGTAACGGAGGCTGCGGATCTTCTTGCCCGCCTTCTTGCGGCGCTTCCGGCGGGCCATCTTGGTTTTCTTGTACACGTTTCACACCTCAATGATTAAATGACTGAATCGCACCCGTAGGGTGTAGAGGGCTTCGTAACGCGATCAGAGCCGGTTTGACAAGACGTCAGTTGAGCAAAGGTTGAAGAAAGGGGGACTCATCTCCCAAAGGAGAGACAAACTCCAGTCCCAACACCTGGTCGCCGGCCTCGATACGCACGACGCGGGCGCGAACGTGGGAGCCGGAATCACCTCCGCAGTCCAAATGAAGGTCCACTTCCCGTTCCGGGTAGAAGGTGGCCCAGACGGTGTCGAGGCCCAGTGAAAGCGACATCCCGCCCCGGCTGAGGTCGATGGGATGCGTTTCTATTTCCACCGCGTTGAAGGAATTCCTGTTGAGTAGCGATCCCCCACTAAGGACCAGCGTCGCCTTTAACGGCGTGCCCCGCACGTCCTGGCGTGGAAACTTTCGTCTTTCCACGTTGCCCCCCTGTCCGTTTGCCCTGCCCTGCACCGCCTGATTCGGAATCGACGACAAAAGGTTGCGACTTATTTCGGACTATTTGAGCCAACCCTCCTCAACATACCATTGCGCGGCGTCCTTCGCGCCGGCGGCGAGCGAAAATGCCGGCCGGTAACCCAACAGACGCACCGCTTTCGAAACGTCCATCGCCCAATTGCGCTGAAGAAAATTCTTCGCATAGGCAAGGTTGAGCGCGAAGGTCCTTCGCGCAAGCCTTCCCAGCGCCTCCGCCGCGCCACAGACCAAATAGACAAAAGCCCCGGGTACGCGCAGCTTTAACGCCTTCCGCTCCAGCGCCCCGGCGATCGCCTCCGCGGCCTCCTCCCAGGTGTGGTTCTTGTCGTCCCCGATAAAGAAGATTTCCCCGGCCGCCTTCGGGTGCTCCGCGGCGAGCAGCATGCCGCTGACGACGTCCTGCACGTGCGTCATGTTGAGAATCCCCTTGCCATTGCCCGGAAGAAGGGCGAGGCCGCGCCGCACCATCCGGAAAAAGGCGAGGATCTGGTCGTCGCGCGGTCCATAGATGGCGGGAGGGCGGACGATCGTGATGGGCAGACGATCGCCGTATTTCAAGGCGATCAACTCCTCGTCCCGCTTGCTCTTTCCGTAATCGCCGATGGGATGGCACTCATCGTCCTCGCGCGCCATCCCGTCGCCGGGATTGGGTCCGTGGGCGGCAAGGCTCGTGACGACGACGACCCGCCGGATGTCCGGACGCGCCTCGAGACAGGTCTGGAGGAGATTCGCCGTGCCCTGGGCGTTCACTTCGTAGTAGGTTTGAGGCCGGTTCGCCCGGAGGATACCGGCGACGTGGAAGAGGACTTCGGCAGCTTCCAGCCCTTCACGTAACCCCTTGCCGTCGCCGGACACGTCGCCGTAATGAAACTGGACGTCTTTTCCGAGGAGCCATTGGAGATCGGAGGTCTTGCGCACGAGCACGTGGACTTCGTCGCCGCGTTCCAGCAAACGGTCGACCAAATGGCTCCCCAAAAATCCATTGGCCCCGGTGACGAAGGCGCGCATATTAAGTAGTCTCATATCTCATTCGAGGGGATCCGTGAAATGAAAAGCTCCGACGCGGGACGGCAAAATGCGGTGATGGAGTACGTGGACGCCCCGGACGGCTGGAAATTGGCGACCTACCATTATCCGGCGCGGTCAAAATTTCATCCCGTCCTTCTCGTTCACGGCCTGGGGACGAACCGGTTCGACGTCGACTTTCCGAACCCGCATTATTCCCTCGCAAAAAATCTGCATGCGCGCGGGTTCGACACCTGGATCGTGGAACTCCGCGGCGCGGGGCGGAGCCGTAAGCGCGGCTGGATCTCCAACGCCATGACCGCGCTCAGGACGGATTGGACCTTCGACGACTACGTCTTCAAAGACCTGCCGGCCGTCGTCCATCACATCCAAAAGAAGACGAAGCACAAAAAACTCCATTGGGTGGGACACAGCCTGGGGGGCACCCTCGTCTATGCCGCGATCGAGACCCTGGGCGACGCCGTCTGCGCCAGCGGAACGACGCTCGGCGCCGCCGTCAGCGCCTCGTCCAAGATCGGCTTGATCAAATTCCTCCTCAAGGTGGACCCTCTGGTCAAGAGGATGCCCTGCGTGCCGATGAAGGTCTTGGCCCAGGCGGGCGTCCCGTTCGCGCGCTGGCTTTCGCCCCTGGAGGACAACTTCTTCTACGCCGCCGACAACGTGGATTTGGAGGTCCTGGAGACGGGCCTTGAAAAGGCGGTGGAGAACGTTTCCTCGGCCCTTTTCCTGCAGCTCCACGACTGGTACCGGACCAACCATTTTCGCAGCCTCGACCATTCCTTCAGTTATCGCGACCATCTCAAGTCCATCCGCGCCCCCTTTCTCGTTTGCGCGGGGTCCGTCGACGGCCTCACCGCCTATCCGGACGTCCACCTGGCCTTTCGAGAGATGAGTTCCCAAAAAAAACGCTTTCGGGTATTCTCGCGCGAATCCGGCTGCCGGACGGAATACGGCCACATGGACCTGGTGCTGGGGAAAAACGCCCCGCGCGAGGTGTTTCCGGTGATCGCGCAGTGGATGCAGGAGCAGGAGCAGAAGTAGGTTCCCTATTACGGAGGTCCCGATGCCACCAGTCAGCCTCGTCACCGGAGCTTGCGGGTTCATGGGCACGCACATGGTGGACGTGCTGGCGGAGGCCGGGCACACGATCCGGGCGACCGACCTCGCCCAGAGCTACGACCACGACGACATCAAGACAGGCCGGTTTCCGAGCGTGCTCAAGAAGCGCGGCGTCGAGTTCATCCCGGCGGACGTCACGAATCGCGAGACCTTGGAAAAAATCCTGCATGACGTCGAGTACGTCTTCCACATCGCCGCCATCTTCAGCTATTCGGCGCCCTGGGACATCCTCTACCGCGTCAACGTCGAGGGGACGCGCCACCTCTTGGAGTTGCTCCAGAAGGTCCCCAGCTTCAAGAAGATGGTCCTTTGGGCGGCGGGCGGGGTTTACCGATTTCCGCGCGGACCGGCGGATCTGCCCATCACCGAAAAATCGTCGATCGAGCCCCAAAACAACTACCTCAAGAGCAAGTGGGAGCAGGAGTGCCTCGTCCGTGACTTCTGCAAACAGCACGGAATGCGGTTTTCGGCCATGCGCCCGACGACGGTCTACGGCCCGCGCGCGGTTTACGGCGGCGGACAGATGATCCATGACGCCCTGGCAATGAAGAAGCTGATGATTCCGAGGAATTTCACGTTCCGCATCCCGACCGTGCACGTGCGGGACGTCTGCCGGGCCGCCCTCTTTCTCGCGGAACACCCCCAGACGGACGGGGAGTCCTATAACCTCAACGACAATAGCAAGACGACGACGGTCGAATACTTTCGGATGATGGCGCGACTGACCGGAAAGCCCTTCAAGGCGCTGCCGACGATGCCGTTGGGGCTCGTGCGGTTCAACCTCCAGATCGTTGCGGCGTTGGGCAAACTCCGGTGGAAGATCTTCGGCGGGCGCCCGCCCAAGTTCGAGAGGGACAGCATCAAGTACTTCGGCGTCGACTACGTCTGCGACAACTCCAAGCTGAAAAGCACGGGATTCCAGTTCGAATATCCGGAGTTCGAGAAGGGGCTCGAGGCAACATTGCCTTGGTATCGGGAGAATTTCGGGTTATAAGGCCCGCCATGTAGGGGCGAACCTTGTGTTCGCCCTCTGAAAGGGGGCGATTCCAACATTTATCATTGATTGGCCGGTGCTCTTGCTCATCGGCTTCTTATTCGGGTACGGGGTCAAGGGCACGCCGACGCAGAGCGTGTTCCTTACGCGGGCCTATCTCTCGGGAAAGCTCGTCGTCGCCCTCTTTTCAGGGCTCGTTTATTACTCCTACCGCCTCGCTCCCGACTGGATGTTCAATTACTTCACCCGGGACGCCGATATACCCGGGTGGATGATCGCCTATATCTTCATCCTCTACTTCGTCGCCTACGCCGCCGGCTTCGCCATGAAGTTCGAGACGGCCAAGATCCACAAGGCCTATCCCATTCTGCTCATGATCGCCCTGCTGGCCGCCTCGGCCGCGATCCCCATCGCCCTCGGCGATCGCTACACGCTGGTGGGGACGATGGATCAGTTCCTGAACCACACGGCCGTCCCTCTGCCTCAATCCCCCGTCGGCAAGGTCCCGGGCACACTGACGCTCGCCATCCTCCCCATCGGATTGGGCCTGCTCTGGTGGTCGCGCAAGGAACGATTCTAGTGGGGACGGGGTCACCCCCCTACGTCCCCTTCATCACCTTATAGAAATAACCCTGGCTGACCTTCAGATTGGCGATGGCGGTGTACGGTTTGTCGCCGGCGTAGGTGAGGGCGGCGCGGAAGACGGGTTTGAGGTAGTCCTCGAGCTTCCGTTCGCGGTCATAGTGGAAATTCTCGGAATAAAGAGCGTGGTTCTTGTCGGCCAAACCGGTCTCCCGGACCTTCTTGTAGACGGTCGCCGGCGCGAGACCCAGCATGGATGCGGTCTCCTTCGCATTGAAGCCGTTTAAGCGATAGGCTTGGGCCAGGATGATCCTTTCATAGTCGTACCAGCCCTTGGAGGGATCGTAATGGTTCCTGGTATCGATGAGGGGTGTCGCGGAGAGAGCAGGATCTCTCCCCGACTTAAGCGAGGATCCGGCTTCGCCGGTCCGAGCGGAAGACTTCATCGCCAAGAGGTATTTCGCCAGGCCGTAATTGGACGGGACCAACTTGGCGTCGATCACCTCGTTCTCCGCCAAGGCCACCGCCACCTTCACAACGTTCTCCAACTCCCGGATGTTGCCGGGCCAGTCGTACTCGAGCATCGCCTTCAAAAGTCGCGAGGAGATCTTGAGCGGCTTTCCGGCCTCCTGGCGGACGAAGGCATCGATCAAAAGCGGGATGTCCTCGCGGCGTTCCCGCAGGGCCGGCAGGTCGATCCGGATCTGGCAGAGCCGGTAATAGAGGTCTTCGCGGAACTTGCCCTCCTTGGAGAGCTTTTCGATGTCCTTGTTCGAGGCCGACACGATCCGCACGTCCGCCTTGAGCGGGCGGTTGTCGCCCAGGCGGTAGTACTCCCCTTCCTGCACGACGCGAAGGAGTTTGGCCTGAAGCTCGTGCGCGAGCTCGGCGACTTCGTCCAGAAAAAGAGTCCCTCCGTCGGCCTCTTCGAAAAGGCCCTTTTTATCGCGGTTCGCGCCGGTGAAGGCGCCGGCCTTGTAGCCGAAGAGCTCGCTCTCCATGAGGTTGGCTGGGATCGCGCCGCAGTTGACGGCGAGGAACCGGCTCTTGGACCGCCCGCTGTTTTCGTGCAGGGCGCGGGCGATGAGTTCCTTGCCGGTGCCGGATTCGCCGTGGACGAAGGCCGTCAGGTCCGTATCCGTGATCTTGTCGAGCAGGCGGAAGATCTCGAGCATGGGCTTGGAGCGCGCAACGATGGCGCCGTATTCGTATTTCGTATCGCGACGGGTCGTCGCGTGGATCAGGCTCTCGAACTGCTCAAGTTTGGAGGACATCTCCGAGAGCTTGCTCTGCACCTCCTTCGCGGATGGCTCCTGGAGCGCACTCTCCTCCATCTCCGCGACCTCGATCGCGAGCTTCACAACCTTATGGAAGACCTGGGAGAGGTCCTCTCCCGCGCTCACGGCCCGGTGAATCTCGAGGAGCCGGCCTCGCAGGCTCGGAGGGAGGGAGGCATCGGAAACAGGTTGAGGGGCGTGGATTGACGGTTGGGAGACGGGGGGCGACGACCGGACGACGGTCTTGTCGGAACCCTCCGCCGGCGCCGGCACCAGCGCCGCGACTCGCTCGATCTCATCCTGCGATTGGGCCGATTTGCGGAGCTCGGGCAAGAGTTTGTGGAAGCCCGACTCATCGCCCTTCCCGCGCAGAAGCTGGGCGAGAGTCAAAAGAACCCAAAAGCGGAGCGATTGCGCGCCCTCGCCTTCTTCGGAGACCCGGAGCGCCTCACGCAGTGCGTCCTCGGAGGGTTTCCAATCCTTCTGTTTGAGATAGACGTCCCCCTGCTCGAGGAGGGCGCGCACCAAGACCTGGCGGTCGATGGCGAACCTCGTTTTCAGCGACCTGAGAAAGGCGACGGCGGGATCCAAGTGGCGGAGTGATTTCTCATAATGGCCCTGGGCCGCCTCAATGATGCCGATGTTGACCAGGATTCCCGCGTGACTCCGCAAGTCGCCGGTGCGCTCGCAGAGGTCGAGTCCGCGCTCGTAGAAGCGGACGGCCTCGTCGGGCCGGTCCATGAGATTAAAGGCGTTGCCCAGACCGTTGTAGGCGCGGAGGAGAAACTCCGTGTTCTTGAGCTCCTGCGCGAGGTTCGCTGCGAGCTGGTAGTGCTCGACCGCCGCGGCGAAATCCTTGAGTCCCAAACAGGCTTCTCCCAGGTGATAATGCGTCCGCGTCAACAGGAGACGGTCACCGAGACCGCGATGGGCCTCAAGATCGGCCTGGAATTGTTTCATCGCCTGCGAGTATTGCTGCGTCAGGAGATAGACGACGCCCAGGTCGTTGTTGGTCACTCGCGGGCGCTCCTCGGGAGCAAGCTCCTTTTCCCAGCGGAGACGCGTCTTTTCAAAACTTTGGCGGGCTTCCTCGAGCCTTCCCTCCTGGAGCAGGATCGCGCCGCGGTAGTTCTCGGCGACGAGTTCCCGGACAAGATCGCCCTTGAGGTACCGGAGGAGCGTGAGCGCCGACTCCAGGGACCCGCGGGCCTTTTCGATTTCCCCCATTTTCAGGTAGACGCCGCCGATCTTGAGCAGGGCGTCGACGCGGTCGTTGACGTTATCCAGGGGATTCTTGACCTCCGAAAGGGCCTTCTCGACGCGCCCGAAGGTTTCCAGAGCCGTCGCATAATCCAGCCCCAGCATGCAGGATTCGCCGAGCTTCAGAAGTAGCTCGATGTTTTGCGACGTCGATCGCCGAACGGGCAGGGCCAGGGCGAAGCGGAACAATTCGGCCGCCTCGCGTCCGTGCGCTTCCTGCAATCGCCGCTCGGCGGCTTCCAGACAGAGCGTGTACGCCCTGTTGAGGTCGCTCCCCCGGATTTCGTGGAAGAGTTTCGTTTCGGAGCCCTCCGGATGGAGGGAGGCCGCCTGGTCATTGAGAAAACGCCGGCGGTCTTCGGGCAGTTTTTCGACGATGAGCTCGGCGAGTGTCGCGTTCTTGAGATGGTAACGCCCTCCGGGCTCTTCGCGGGCGACCAAGTCACGCGAAAGGAGGATCTCCAGGAGAGGCGCCGGATCCTCGATCTCCGCCATCTTCGTGATCTCGCCGGCCCGCAGACGCCCGCCGACGGCCATGACTTCCAGCGCCTTCTTGAGCCCGCCAGGAAGTTTTTCATAGCGCGCGTAGAGGAGCTCCTCGAGCACACTGGAAAAACGGGCATTGGAAAAGTCCACGCCCAGGTCCTCGAACGTCGTCTTTTTCCAGCGGCCACCCGCGTCGAAGAGGGCGCCGCTCTCGATCAGGGAGCGCAGGAGCTCCGTCACGAGCAGCGGGTTTCCGCTCGTGCGCGACTCAAGACCGATCAGGAGGTCCGCCGGCGGGTCCTCGAGGCCGGTCAGGGACGAGATGTATTCCCTCAGCTCCTGGGTCGTGAAAGGCCCCAAATCGAGGGTTTCCCATTTGTCCTTCGGCAGGACCTCCCAGAACGCCGCCGGAAGAGAGTCGCGGGAGGAGGCGGCGCCGGCGAAGAGCATCGGCAACCGATCGCTCCAATCTCCGGAGGCATCGCCGAAGATCAGGCGCGCGAGCGCTCCGCGGAATTGCTGAAAGCCTTCGTCGTTCTCTTTCCAGTGGTCGATGTCGTCGAGGAGGAAAACGGTGGGGCGGCCCTCGGTGGCCTGGCGCCGGAACATATCCAGCCAAACCGAGATTTCTTCGGGATTCCGGACCGAGGCCGATTCGACCGAAACACCCTTGAGCTGCGCCTCGTATTTGAAATCCTTCAAGAGGCGGCTCTTGCCCATGCCGGCCTCTCCCAAGAGCATGAGAAAGCCCATCGTGTCCGGCGAAGCGGGGTCGAAGACCCGATCAAAGACCCGATCGAAGGCCTCCCCGACCCCCTTCCGTCCGATCAGCCGCCCCTCTTCCGGTAAATACGAGAGCAGGGTCTCGCGCGTCTCCATCGCGAACTTTTTGGGGGAATAAAAATTGATCTCGCGGAGGGCCTCCTCGGCCCTCTGGGTGCGGTTGGCGGGATTCTTTTCCAGCAGTTTGGCCAGGATGCGGTCCACGTAGTCCGGGATTTCCGACCTCGAGGAGGAGGCCGGAGGAGCGATCACGGTCTGCTGTCTCTTCAAGGTCTCTGGCACAGAATTGCCGCGGAAGGGATTTTTACGCGTGAAGCAGGAATAGAAGAGGACGCCCAGGGAATAGAGATCGGACCGGGCGTCCGGCCTTTCCTTCGCAATGATCTCGGGGGCCATGTAGGAGGGCGTCCCGATCATCTTCCCCCGTGGATCGATGGAGGCCAGTCCAAAGTCGATGACCTTGATTTGTCCGCCCTTGGTCACCAACACGTTCGCCGCCTTCACGTCGAAGTGATGGACCTTATAGGAATGAAGGTAGTTGAAGGCCCTGAGGGCCTGGACGAAGAGTTCGAGAATCTCGTCGACGGACTTGCCCTCCGTCGCCTCGAATAGGTCCCTCCCCTCCACGAGCTCGGTGGTGTAATAGTACTGCTTGAGCCTTGGGTCGAAGCCGAAGTCCAGGATCCGGCAGATGTTGGGGTGGTTCAGGTCCTTTAAGATGGAGAACTCGTGCTTGAAATCTTCGACCGCCTCCCCGGAAGGCCCCCCGCTCAAGGACTTTCGGAGGAGCTTCAAGGCGGACCGTCCTCCCGGCCCGTCGACGACGAAGACCTCGCTGAAACTCCCGGCACCCAAAACGGAGTGGATCGCGTATTTCGAATCGATGAATTGGCCCTTTTCCATCCTAGGGAGAGTATATTTCATGAACTTTAATGGATATATAAAAAATAATAATTCTATTTTTTTTATATCATCTGAAATTTAACCTATTGATTTTATTTGTTTCTAGAAGGTGGCATTTGATTTGCTCACCTGTAGTCATGGCAAGCTTTGCCAAAAGGGGTTAAACTGCCATGATTTTGAAAACGATACTCCGTTCCCTGAAGACCATCGCCTATCTGGGGGGCCTTATCGGTCTCCTCCAGACCGGCCTTTTTGTGGCCGGTGGGTGCAGCACCACCGGGGTCGGGGCCTCGGCCCCTCCGATTTCGCTGCCTGCCCCCGTCACCGGCCGCATGACCATCACGAGCCCCGACGAAACAGGGGCGGCCTTGGTGGTGGGCGATGAAGGGGCGGTCCCGGCGGGCTCCCTCGTACACGCCTTCAACGCGACCCAGGATCCGGCGGGGCTTCGTGTCTCCGGCAACTTATCCGCAAGCTTGATGAGCGCCCTCCTCTCGCCCATCTCCTCTGCGCAGGCCGAGTCATCGTTCCCCGAAGTCTGCGGACACGCCTTTCACGCCTGCGCGGTTGCCGGCGCCGACGGCTCATTCGAGATCACCCTCTCGGCGGAGAACGATCAGGAAATCGTTGTGGAGATCCTCAATAACGACGGTTTTCAGATCTCCGAACGGTTGCGAAGGCCCGTGCCCCGCAACGTCCGTCATTTCGTCCGTCCCGTCGCGGACCTAGGTCTTCTCTCGAACATCCCCCTGAGCACCCGGAAGCTCTACGCCCTCATGCCACGCACCTTGGACGACCCGAACGGGCTCGTATCCGTGGTGGACCTGCCCACCGGCACGCGCACCCCGGTTCCATTCGCCGGCCCCCGCCCCGCACGGATGGCCGTCCAGACGGAGACGCGTCAGGGGGCCATTGTCGATCCCGATGGCAATTTCGTGGCCAAGGTGGACCTCGCAATCAACAATTTCGACACCCCTGTCACCTTCCCCATGGAAGGCCCGAACGACGTGGTCTTCAATACGACTGGCAGCGAGATCGTGGTCAGCGACACCGCCAAACCGGTGGGGATCTCCGTTCTCCTGCAAAAGATTGATTTTACAGTGATGACCGACATGGATGAACTGACCGATACCGATCTCCAGGTCCTGATCCCTGGAGCCGTCAACGTCGAAACGACCGCCCTCGACCTGATCCCCTTTACGACCACCAGCACCTTCGACTTGGTCGCCTTCATCGGAACCTACCATGTGGACGGGGTCGACAAACCCGCCGTCGGTTTGGCGAATACGAGTTCCATGCAGCTGCTGGCGGTCACCCTCCTTCCGGCTGGCACGGTGCCAGAAGACGTGGCCTTCGATCGGACGGCCGACCGGGTCCTCGTCACTGATTCGGGGAACGACAAGATCTTCATTTTCGATTTCACAACGACGGCACCCGTCGTTTCCCCCGTTACGACGCTCACACCCGCCGGCGAGATTGCCGACCCGGAGGGATTTGTCATCAATCCCCGGGACCTCTTCGTCCACCCGGACAACGGCTTCGCCTTCGTCAACGCCAAGAACGGCAACGCCGACCATCCCGATACCGTTCTCACGGTCGACCTCACCGCCGATCAGGTCGTGGACATCAACCCCGTCGGCTTCGGGCCCACGGGCCTGGTGTTCGATCCCGTGAACAAGAACCTCTTCGTCTCGACCTTTAAGTCCCACGCCGTCACGTTCTGGGGCCTCCCGGACCTCCTCCCGTAGGTAAAACGCCGGCCTGTTCATAAAATAGAAACTGAATTGGCGTAAAACTTGCACTGATCCGTCATTCTTCCGGGGAAAAACCGCATGGCGCCCTCACTAAAGATTGAGAGGCGCCGCGCAAGGAGGCTATAGTATGAACGTGTTTCACCGGCTCGCCGCCCTCCTGGGGATTCCATCCGTGCTGGTCGTCGTCGCCTCTCTGACCTTGGCCGGGGCCTCGGTGACCACGGGCTGTTTCGGGTCTCAGGCAACGACAGGCGGCGGTGCTTTTGCACCCTCGGCGCCGATCGGTCCCGCTTCGGCCACGGGGGATGGCTCCAGCGAGCCTTCCGGGGAAGCCGAAGCGCCGAAATCCTATGATGACACCGGCGTTTCCGCGCCTCCGATCAATCTCCCCGCGCCCGTCACTGGCCGGCTCACGACAACCACCCCCAACGCTAATATGGCCTCCTTGATCATCGGTGACGAACTCGGCGCCCCCCCAGGCTCGCTCGTCATGGCCGTCAACGACAGCAAGGCGACCGCTTCCTTGGAATTCGACTGGAAAACACTGATGAATTTCGGCCAGTTGGCCGAACTGTTGATCCCTTCCGCGCACGCGGATCTGATCTTTCCGGATATTTGCAAACTCCCCTATCACGCCTGCGCCTATGCCCTGGCGGAAGGGGCCTTTGAATTCGCGCTCCAGGGGGACATCGGGGACAATGTCTCGATCGGGATCATCAGTCCAAGTTCGGGGGCCTGGCTCTCTGCGGTCGTTCAGCGCGTGATTCCACCAAACGTCCGCGCCCTCCCCCGCCGAGTGAACCAAGTGGGTTATTCCACGGAGTCGTTCAGTTCCAAAGAGACCCTCTATTCCTTCATGCCGGCTACGGGGGCGGATCCCAAAGGTCTCGTGGAAGTCATGGATCTGGCGACGCAAACGGTGAAGTTCTTCCCTTTCATCGGATCGGCGCCGACCCGCATCGATGTGAATTCCGGAAATATGAAAGCCGCTGTGACCGATCCCTTCGGAAACTTCGTGGCCTTCGTCGACTTGATCAAGTTGGATTTTGAGGCCCCTCCAAAAATGTCCATTTCAAACCCGACGGACGTCGCCATTTCCTTTGATTCCAAAGTGCTGGCCGTGACCGCGAATCCGGATGGAGCCCTTCAGAGAATCATGGAGATGGTCGACACCGCCTCGATGTCCAGTATCGCTACGATCACAAAGGATCAACTCCCCTCAGCCATGTTTCCGGCCGGATCAACCGTCACGGAAACGACCGCCGTCGATCACGCCTATTTGTATACGTCGGAGTGGATCGATCTCTATGCCTTCGTCGGGAACTATACCCCGGCCCCCGGGCCCAATTCGAAGCCCTATCTCGGCTTCGTCTCCAAGGACGTCGGAGGCTATCAGATCATCGGCATGCAGGAATTGCCCGAGGGATGCCTCCCTCGTGACGTCAGCTTTGATCCACAGACGGACATCATGGTGGCTTGCGGGGGCATCGACCAGATCGTACGTTTCTCGATTGGCGTGACCTGGCCCGCGATCCCGGGGATTGCCTTCGGCGCTCCGAACCCCGTCTCCGACCCTGAAAACCTGATCACCGATCCTCTGCACATCACGACGGATTCGCGGTTCGACGGAAAGTTCATCACCGGTTGCCCCAAGAACGCTTACGTGACGGTCCGTGATGGGGACGCCACCCATCCGGACAGCGTTCTCACCATGAGCTCCACTGACGCCTTTGCCCCTTCCAAGAGAAGCGACGTCGGTCTTCGCCCCTCAGGCTTGGCCGTCTCCAAAAACGGCAGCAAACTCTTCCTTTCCAGTGAATGGTCCCATTCCGTGACGACCTGGGGTATCGACGACTTAAAATAAGAATATTTTATATATATCTAGGAGTATTTTAATAATACTTTTATTTCATACATATTCATAAACAATAAATCCTAGCTCGATTTGTCTGGCATGCATTGCACATCACGGACTAGGAGGATGTTTATGATCTATGATTTCATCGCCGTCATGTTTATCGTTCTGACCATCGTCGGCCTGGTGGCCCCGCTCATCGCGGGACCCAAGTCCAAGGACCGATTCTAAGAAAACCGATTGATCCCTCGGGCCCTCTTTGCAACGGTACGCCGCCATGATCATGATGAAGAGGGCCCTCGCACTTATTTTCGTCCTCATCCTTCCCTGCGCAGGTGCGGCTGACGATTCGCCGACGCTCGACCTCCTCCGCGATCTGATCCGGATCGACACATCCAATCCCCCCGGAAATGAAACGACCGCCGCCGAATATGTGCACAATCTCCTGGCGCGCGAAGGGATCGCCACCGAGGTCATCGAATCCGCCCCCGGGCGGGGGAATCTGATCGCACGGTTGAAAGGGGAGGGGACCGCTGAGGGGTCTCGGAAGCCTTCGCTCCTCCTGCTCGGCCATCTGGACGTCGTCCCGGCGGATCCCAAGGAATGGGGCCTTCCTCCCTTTTCGGCGGAAATCCGCGACGGGGAGCTTTGGGGCCGGGGCGCCCTGGACATGAAGGGCCTGGCCGCCATGGAGATCGAGACCTTCCTCCGCCTGCACCGCGAGAAGGCCAAGCTCGCAGGGGATGTGATCCTCTTACTCGCCGCCGACGAGGAAGCGGGCGGCACGATGGGCGCCGAGTTTCTCGTGAACAACCATTGGGACAAGATCGAGGCCAAGTACGTCTTGAACGAGGGATCCGTCGGCGTGCGCAAGCTCGGCATGGACCTCTTTCCCATCCAGGTGGCGGAGAAAGGCGTGACGTGGTTCAAGCTCACCGCGCGCGGGACCTCGGGACATGGGTCGATGCCGATCTCCGACAACGCCGTGGCCAAACTCGCCAGAGCCGTCGACCTCTTGGGCACGCATCGCTTTCCCTTTGAAGAGACCGCCGTCCTCAAGGAGTTCTTGAACCGCGTGGCGGAAGAACTGGTCTGGTGGAAGAGGCTCGGCATCCGGCTTCTCTTCACGCCGGTGATCGGACCGGTCACGCGGTACTTCGTGGCCGGCGCGCTCTCCGAGGAAAAGGCCGTTCGCGCCGTTCTCTCTCACACGATCAGTCCCACCATGCTCGAGGCGGGTTACAAGGTGAACGTCATCCCGGCGGAGGCCTCCGCCTCCCTCGATGCACGCATCCTCCCGGGAGAAACGCCGGAAGGCTTTCTCCAAAAGGTCCGCGCCCTGGTCGGCGAGGGCTTCGACGTCACGCTCATCAAAGGGAGCATTCCGAACGAGTCCGACTTTCGGACGGATTTTTTCCGCGTCATCGAGGACGCTGTCCGCAAACAGGACGCGGAGGCGGTGACGGCGCCGATGATCTCCCCCGGAGGGACGGACTCGCGTTTCTTCCGGGAAAAAGGCGCGATCGCTTACGGACTCATCCCGCTTCTGCTCACGCCCGAACAGGTGGAGGGCCTCCACGGCAAGAACGAGAGGATTCCGGTGGAATGGGTGGAGAAGGGGACGGCGATCGTCTACGATATCGTCAAGACCATGCAGGGGGCCCAATGAAATGCGTCTATTGCCGGGAAAGGGCGGGCTTCTTCAAACGCGTCTGCCGCGACTGCGACCGCCTGGTCGAGACCGTGCGGTCGATTCATTCCCAAGCGGACCGCGAAGGCGGCTTCGGCTACCGGGAACTGCTCGACACCCTGATCGCCACCGGCGTCGAAGGCCAAAAGATTGAAAAGTTCTTGGACGCCGACGTCGACGGCCGAGGTTCGGTCAACGACCAGATCACGGCGCGCATGACCAACCAGATCATGGAGAGTCTGGGCCAACCCTCGCAGATGAAAGGCACGGACGTGAAGCAGGTGCGGAAGGACATCGCCGAGGGGAGGGCGCCGTCGATGGTGGATCCGGAGGTTGTGGAATACAGCCAGTTGAAAAACAAGACGTAGGGGCGAACCTCGTATTCGCCCATCACGCGCGGGCGAACACAAGGTTCGCCTCTACATGATCCGATCCACCTTGCCCCGCAAATCCTCCAGGTAATTCTCCAAATCCGGCCGGTCGGGGTCGTCGGGTTGTCTCTTCAGATAGGTTTCCAAATCCTTGAAGGCCGGCCCGAAACATTCGAGCTGGTATTCCACCAAACCCCGCTCCTTCAACTCGAACGGTCCCTCCGGCTTGAAGAGGAGGATGCGGTTCAAGAGCTTGAGCGCCATCGGGTAGTCGCGCTGCATGAACGCGATGAGCTTCAGGTTGGTGAGCATCCGGAGCAGGATCTCGCGATGCCCGGCGGGTTCCAAGAACGCGTCGTGGTAAGGCAGGTCGTTGCCGTACATCTCCTTCAGCCGGTCCCGGCACTCGGCCTCGGTCAGGATCTTTCCCTTGTGGTAGGGATCGATGAAGAGGACGCCGTCCTCGCTCTCGTAGCGGACGAGGAAATGGCCGGGAAAACTCACGCCGCGGACGTTCATGCCGATGCGCCGTCCGATGGCGATGAAGAGGATCGAGAGCGTAATGGGGATGCCCTGCCGGGTATCGAGGACGTCATTGAGGAAACTATTCGCCGGGTTGTAATAGTCTCCGGAATTGCCGCTGAAGCCTTCTTCGTCGAAAAGGTAATGGCTCAATCCCTGGACGATGGCGTGCGCCCCGACCACGCCTCCCACGCGCTGATCGGCCCGTCGGGCGTATTCGTCGATCTTGCCCCGGTAATGGTCGGCGTCGAAGTCGGGATACTTTTCGCGCGCCACGGCAAAGGCGATCTCCTCGAGGGGTACTCCGTCGAGGTCATGTTCCGCCAAGAGGGACAGATCCATGGACGAATTTTATAAGATTAACCCCTACAAGGCCAGCATGCGGCGCTTCAGAGAGGGCGAAAGCGGAAAAGGCTTATGTTTCCTGTAGTTATATGAAACCTGCACCGAGAATCCCGTCGCGACGACGACCTTGGTCTTCTTGTCCCGGATCTCGTACTCGAAGCGGAAGGCCTTGTTGCGGACCTCGGCGACGCGGAGGGCGACGGTCAGGACCTGGTCCACGAACGTCGGCGCCAAGAACTTCACGCCGATCTCGGCGACGATGAAACCGAAGGCGGACTTGGCGTCCATGTACCGCAGGTCGAACTCATGGATCTTTTTGAAGAACGCGACGCGCGCCTGTTCAAAATACGAGAGGTAAACGGCGTTGTTGACGTGGCCCATGACGTCCACGTCGGCGAAGCGGACGGTCAAGTCGGTCTTGACGGGGAATCGCGGTTTCATACGCGGAGGACTTAAGGGCTGTCTCGTCAAAGGTCCATCGGAAACTTCACTCTAAGACCGCCGCCTGGAGAGGGGGATCACCCTCCCCGCGTTGGGGTCGGTTTCCAGGGCGCGCAGGCGCTCGATGGCTCCGTCGTATTCATGGCGCGAGGACCCCGTGGCCTTCCCCAGGCGGGCGACCGCCGCCTTCACTTGCAGCACGATGATCTGCTCGTCCACCTCGGGTTGCTCGTACTTTGCCATCTCGCAGGCGGTCCCGATGTTCGCATGGATGATGTCGATGTTGCCGATCAACTCGGAGGCCTTGAGCAGATGCCCCCACGTCAGGCCCGCGCAAATGGCGTCGTCGAAGTCCAAGAGCCTGCCGTTGCGAGACCGCTCGAGCTCCCGGACTAACGCGGTCTCGGGCCGCCCGTCCCGGATTTGCAGGAGCAAACAAAAAAGTTGAAACGCGCTGTATTCGGAGATTTGGGTCGCCAGGGACAGACCCCGCCTTTTTCGCCCGCCGTCGGCCGTCTTGGCGTCGATCCCTTCGCGCTCCAACCGCAGTTCGATCAATCGGCCGACGGTTTCACTCCGGCATTCGTCCCAGTTAAAATCAAGGCCGCCGTTTATCTCGGCGAGAGTCCGGTGCAGGTAATCCATGAGGTGCGGATGGGCGTCTTCGAAATAGTGCGGATAGGCGGCATCGGACGGGATGTCCTCGCCGATCACGAGATCCGGGATCATCGCAACGCTGGCGTCCAGTTTGCGGATGTGCATCTCGAAGGCCCGGTCGAGCATGGCCACCAACGTCTCGTGGGCCGAAACCTTGCTTCCAAAGAGGGTGCGCACGAGGCGCTCGGCCCTTTCATGAGACCGCTCCTCGTGAATGGAGCGTGAACGAAGGACATACACGCGTGCCTTGGAGACCGCCGCGTCGGCCGACGCAAAACGCGCCGCATTGGCGATGAAACCGTCCCTCGCGTCGGCCAGGAGTAGGCCGGCGGAGACGGCCTGCGAGCTGACGCGGCCGAGCCTCTCTTTCGCCCGGTGCAGATTCCATCCCTCTCCAAGGAAGAACCTGGCCAGCGGACCGACGGGAGAGGCGGCCAACGCTTCCGTATCATCCAAGGAACGGAACCACCGCGAACGCTGCGCCTCAGTTCCCACATTGGGCTGAAACTGCAGGCTGGTCCGCAAAGCCGAAGCCAGGAGGGTGATGTTCTGAGTCGAAAGAATGCCGACGGGTGACATGAACGCCCCATCGTCACAAGAACGGAAAAGTTGCTGCTATCCCAAACTCCGTCGCGCCCGCGCGGCCTGGAGGATCGCGTCTTTCAACTCCGGAACCTCCGGCTTTTTCCCGCCCCGCCAATAATGATAGATGTTCGAGGTCAGGTTCCGGTGAACGAACTCCTCGGAGGTCTGGGGTCCCATCCGGCGGCCCAGGAATTTTTCGAGAAAGACCACGTCCTCGCGAACGGCCTCCCAGGCCGGATCTTGCTTGATCAGGAATTTCAGGTTTTCCCAATTGAGATAGGCGCCGATCCGGCCCAAGTCCTCCGCGAACGTGGGCAGGTAGCGCAGGAGTCGCTTTTCGGCGGTTTTGTCCTTGAGCAGTTCCTTCAGGCCGCGACCGGTGCCGAGCACGCTCGGGGGGATGCCCAGCGAGGCCAGCGTCGCCACGAAGGAGATCGCGCGCGGCAGGCTCGTCGTCTTGCCGAGTTTCCGCGAATAGCCGAAATGCCCCGTATGCGGGATGCGCTCTCGGTGAGCCGGCACAAAGCGGGCCAGGTCGTTGATCATTCCCGCGAGCGCCGTGACCACGGGCCTGTAAAAGCCCGCGAAATGTTCCGAGAACCGGATGATCTCCCGGATGTCCCCCTCCTCAAAACGCTTGGGCTTGCGGCGCGGGAGGTCGGTCTTGAGCCTCGCGACGGCGCGCTTCACCTGCGCAAGCGGGTAATCGTAGCGGAAGGCCGATTGGATCGTCACCGTCCGCACGCCGGCGTAGTTTTCCAGAAAGGAATCGATTGTCCCGGGCGAAAGCCCGCCGCGGAAGAGAGGACAGCCGACGCCGATGATGGGGAACACCGGCACGCCGGACTCCTCCTCGAAACGGTAGTACTCGGAGATCGCGCCGCGGGCGGAGAGAACCGCCGGAATAAATCCCGCATCGAGGGCGGGGTCGGACCGCGCGATGAACGGACGAAGATAAGGCACCCTCCGTTTCCAAAGCGTTTGATACCGCGCGACGTAGTCCTTAAGGATCTTGCGCGACTGCAGGAGCGTCGCGCTGCCTTCGATCAAGGGGATCATCTCGAGCGTGCTTTCGCCGGCGACGCGCTCCTCGAAGATCGCGCGCTCATACTTGAGGGCGTTCCGGTATTTTTCCAAAATCGTCACGAGCTGTTTGGCCTCCGTGGTCATCGGGAGGATCACTTCGAAGATGGGCGGCGTGTGCATGCCGTGCTCGGCCGCCGTGTGCGACGCGGTGATGATCGTCATGTAGGAACGCGCGAGACGGAATCCATGCTCCTTCCAGATGTTCGGAACGCGGAAGGTGAGGAACTTGTCGAGTCCCAGCTGATTCTTGCGGAAGTAAGCCTCGTGCTTGTTGAAAAGCCGGTCGACCACGGCCTCGTCGACGAACTTGCCCTCCCAGTCCCACATGTATTCGTCGATCCCGAGGTCCGAGAAGACCCGGTAGCACTCCTCGACCTCGTCCAACGTCGAGATGAACGCCGTGTCGCCCCAATACGGAACGCCGGCGTTGTCCGGGTGCTGCGTGGCCATGGTGGCGGGGATCTTGCGCATGGTCACAGCCTCAGGGTCTTGAGCGAAGCATGGCGCGCGATGAATTCAAAATCCGAATCGTCATGGAGAATGGGAATCCTCTCGCGAAGACAGACATGGGCGATTAAGAGATCCAAGGTGTTGACGGTGTATCCCTTCCGACCCAGAGAAACTCCCAGAGACGCCGCCTCCCAAAAATCCTCTTCCTGCAGCGAATAGCAGATTAAAGGCAAAAGTTTGTTCCTTAGAGTTTTCTCCTCTTTCTTGTCTCTCGCTCCGCGAACGACCTCGGTGAGCACGGGTCCGCAGGTGGCGGCGATATCATCCCAAATCAATCGCTTCACGACCTCCGTGAAGGCAGGTGGAGATCCTCGGAAGAAATGAATCCAGGCCGAGGAGTCGATGAGGATCTTAACCACGCCGCATCCTGAGAAGATCTTTGACGGTGATCCCGAGCTTGACCTTACCGGCCAAACCCGCAAGCTCCTCCAATTTCTTGCGGCGCAGGACCATGTCGAGAGAGAGGATCACGGCTTCGGTATCGGTCTTAGCCCCTAAGGTCCTTCGAACCTCGGCCAGCTTGTCTTGGGGAAGGATGAATTGCTTCCGGCGAAGGTTTTTCATGTGTATCACATTAACCCATTCATACACATGGATCAATATAAAAGCCGCTTGCCGGGTTACTCCGCGGCAAATATTTCCCGTTGTGTCGATCGTTTCCGCGGGGCGCGGCGGACCGAGCGGTAGGCTTCGAGAATCACGAGTCCCGCGAGGCAGAAAAGGGCGAGGGCCACGAGCCCATTGACGAAGCCGACGTTGAATTTCAAACCCTCTTCAAAAACCCGGCTCGCGGTGATCTGGATCTGGCGAAAGAGGGACCAGAACGTGATCGTCATGACGAATAGCATGGGGATCAGGGTGAACCAGTAGCGGCGCGACGTTCGGTAGAGCCAGACCGTGACGCCCAGGAGCGTGAGCGCCGCGAGCAATTGGTTCGAGGTGCCGAACAGGGTCCAGAAATTCGACCAACTTCCTTCCGGCGCTTTGACGAGAAGGAGGGCCGGAATCGCCGTCGTCGCGAGCGTGGCCGCAAGCGCGGAAAGGCGCCCCTGGCGCCCGGTCAACTCCTGAAGGATGTACCTGCCCAGCCGGGTGGAGACGTCGAGCGTGTCGAAGACAAAGGTCGAAAAGGCCATCGCCCCGAAGGTCATCGCAAAGAGCAGGTTTTTCTTGCCGATCACGAGCGTGAGGAAATGCCCCATGCCCGCGCCGTAGATCGCTCCGGGCGCGCCTTTGGCCTCGGAATCCGCCAGGATCATGATCGTCGCGAGAGCGATGACGGCGACGAAGCCTTCCAGCAGCATCGCCCCGTAACCGACCGGGCGGCAATGAGACTCCTTGGAAATTTGCTTGGACGTCGTGCCGGAGCACACAAGCCCGTGGAAGCCCGAGCACGCCCCGCAGGCGATCGTCACGAAGAGGAAAGGGAAGAGCGATCCGGTCAACCCGCCCGCGTTCCAGGTCTTGAAGGACGCCTGTTGAATGTCATAGCCGCCCAGGAAGACGCCGATCACGCCGACCGCCAGCGCCATGTAGAGGACGAACCCGCCCAGGTATCCTCGCGGCTGGAGGAGCATCCAGACGGGGAGGAGCGAAGCGACGAAACAATAGACGAGGATGATGACGCCCCAAGACGGCTTCGAGAAGATCAGCCAGCTCGAGACCTGCGTGCCCAGCCAAACCACCCCCAGGGTGGCGGGGACGAACAGGAGCGTCACGAGCCACAGAGGCGGATTCCATTTTTTCTGGACGAGCCCCAACACGATGGAAAGGAGGAGGTACATGGCGGAAGCGGCCGCGACCGCTCCTCCCCGCTCGAAACCGACCTTCACGCCCTCCAATTCCTCGATGCGACCCACGAAGGTGCCCGCCGTGATGTCGGTGAAGGCGACGATGACGTAGAGGAGCGAGAGCCAGATGAAGAGCATCATGGCGAGCCACGCGCGCGGCCCGACGTTCTCGCGGATCATCTCGGCGATGGAATGGCCGCGGTGCCGGATGCTCGCGACGAGGGCGGAAAAATCGTGGACCGCGCCGATGAAGACAACGCCCAGGCCGATCCAGAGCAGGCACGGCAGCCAACCGAACTGCTGGCAGGCGAGAATTGGCCCCGCGATGGGACCGGCGGCGGCGATGGCCGAAAAATGCTGGCCCATCAGGTAAAACGGCTTGGTCGGCACGAAGTCGGCGCCGTCGTTGAACTCGACGGCGGGCGTCACCACGGCGTCGCTCAAACGGAAGAAGCGTGCGATCAGGCGGCTGTAGAAGACATAGGCCGTTCCGACGACGACAAGAAAAATCCCGGCGATAGCGGGGAGAGACACGGAAACGGGTGTATTCTCAACCACTTGCCAGTTCAAGGAAATTGGCAACTTGGGCCGAATCCGGCCGAAAATAGGACCTGGTCGGGGGACCTGCAATGCAAAGGTCCCCATGGCGATCGTCTCGCAGAATTCCGGCTACGTCCTGAACCAGACGCTCTTCGGGCTCTGGCTTTCCGCACAGCAGTCAAGCTCAGAACCCCGGCTCGAAGACGCGAATTTGATCCTTGATATCTCCAAGGCCCACGGCGAGCTGCCCGCCGATTTCGAAGCGGCGCCCTGGCTCCGGCTCATCCGCCAGGAGAGCGCCCGGCCGGATTCGTCCGCGGTACCCCCTCTCTTCGCCCGGCGTTTGGAGGAGGCGTCCTCGGAAACCTTGCACGCCCTCGGCAACTTCCTGCTGGGGCACAACGTTTCGTTGGCAAGCATCGCCTCGCGGCACCAAAGGCAGGAGGTCCGGGACTTAATCGAGGCGGAAAGCTACCGGCGCCTGAGAATGAAGCCGGCCAACGCGAATCGCCTGTCACCGGAACTCAAGGCCGCCATGGGTGAAATCGACGAGGCCGAAGGCTCTCTTTACGACGTTATCCGGCAAGAATTCGGAGGACAGGCCGGAGACGCGGAAGACGCCCTTGAGCTCATCCATGAAATCGTCCACCGCAACCGCCCGCTGGACTTGATCGTCGAAGGATCTTCGTTGCGCGCCCGCGTCGAGGCCTTCATGGACCGGGCGATCCAGATCACGGAGCGCGCCTGCCCGGAGGACTGGGGCGGAAACAAAAAGTTTTCCGACCGGGACGTCGTCTCCGGAGCCGCGCTGCTCGGCCGGAAAGACAAGGTTTTCCGCTACGCCTGGATGATCTTGAACGCCCGGCTGGGCCGCCCCTTGCTCGGCCCGCCGGCCATGAGGGAGAGGGCGGCGGTCATCGATTTTGCCGTCTCACTCTTGAACGAGGACGTCCGAAATTTTCCCGAGGCGTTGATTCGCATCCGGGACCACTTCGACCGGTGCACCCCGGAGGCCTTGACGGCCATCTCACGCGCCGACATGGAGACACGCGCCTACGTCGCCGAGGCCTATTTCGGCCTGTTTCCATTCCGCGTCGTGCCCGACCTGGCTCCCGCCTTCCGGCTGGTGCGGGCGATCGGCGAGGCCGGGTTCTACCGCGAAATCGCCGTCGGTACGTTTCCCCGGGCCGAGGGATTCGGCGTGAATTTGAGCCTGGGCGACCTCGCCGGCGTCAACGCCGAGGACGTGGAGGACGTCTTCGTCCTGCACACGCATCCCTGGGTGGAATATTTGAGTCCGGAGGACACGGCCCGGTTCTCCATCGAGGACTCCCGCTTTGTTTTCTCGAAGCCGGACATCGAGAACGCGAAGGCGGAGGCCTTGAGGCTTCACCGGGAGGCGGAGGCGGGGCGGACTTGGTTCTCCCCGCTCTCCTTCAACACCGACGCCCGGCGGCACAGCCAATGGCTCCAGGCCTACGAGGGAGCGGCCGCCATGGAGGTCTCCGTCGGGGCCGAAGGCATGATCTCGGGGATCCGGATGTTCTACGGTCTCCACCCGGAGAGGAACTCAAACGTGGACGAAGAAGCCCTTCTTTGGAGGCTCGCCTGGTTCGAGCACATGTACGAAAACCAGTCGGGCGCGCCGATCCGGTACATCCGCCGGAGCTACGAAGACCTCCTCGCGGAATTTCCTTACCGGCCCTGAAGAAAAGAGAGGAGACGTTCGATCCCCGGCCGCATCCGCTCCGGGTGCACCAGAAAAGAGAGGACGACGTGGCATCCCTTTTCGTAATCGAAAAAATACCCCGGGTGAACGAACACGCCTTCCTTCTTCATGAGCCTCACGACGAAGTCCTCTTCCGGTAGACCCGTCTCGATCGCCGCCGTGAGATAGAAACCTCCCCGGGGTTCCACGAAGCGGATCTCTTCCGCACCGCGGAGGAGATTCATCATCATGAGCCGTCTCCGTCCCACCTCCGCCACGTAGCCGTCCACGAACGCGCGCCCCTTTTCGAACAAGTCCGGCAGGGCCTTTTGGATCGGAATGTGGCAGGAAAGAAAGGTGTCGGCCGTGGTCTCCAACCGGTCGACGGCGGGATCCACCAAGGATTTTTTTCCGGTGACGGCGATCCACCCCAGCTTGAGCGCCGGCAGGGCGAACATCTTCGAAATGCCGTTCAACGTGAAGCAGAGATCGGGCCTGGCGACCGCCATCGGACGCGGGAATTTCCCCGCACCGTAAAAGAACTCGGAAAACACCTCGTCGCAGATCAGGGGGATCTTTTTTTGATTCGCCCAACCGACCAGCGCCAGGATCTCGTCCTGTGAGGCCACATGGCCGGTCGGGTTGTTGGGGGAGATGAGGACGACGGCCCTCGTCCGATCATCGGCTTTCTCATCGAGGTCGTGGAAATCCATCGACCATCGGCCCTCTTCCCTCAGCACATAGTGCCTTAGCTCGATCCCCGCGAGGCCCGCGATGTGGTCGAACAAGGGGTAGGCCGGATTGGGCGCAAGGACGTTGTCGCCCGGCCGCGCGAGCAGCCTAAAAAGGTAGAGAAAGGACTCGCTCGTCCCCGCCGTGAGCAGGAGGTTTTCCGGGTCGACCTCCGCACCGCGCTCCGCATAGTAGGCGGCGATCGCCCGCCTCGCCTCGATCAAGCCCTTCGAATGGGGACGGTAGTCCTGGTCGCGGAAATAGCGGGCATAGGCCTCCTCGAGAATGCCGCCGGGATAGAGAAAACCTTCGTCGTTCGGGTTTCCGGAGAAGAGCTTGAGGATCGGTCTCCCCTGAGCGGCCAGGTCTCGATAAGTTTTCTCAATAATATTCAAGTCTTGCATTGTTTCTTCCGTCCTGTTCCGTTTCTAAGTAGCAACTTTCCTTGAGAAATGACGACGCCATGTGCACAAGGGTGAACATCTGTACGTCTTTCGGCAAAAAGAGAACCTTATGCAAAATTTTCAGAATCTGACTCTTTCAACGATTGCGATCGCGGGTGCAACCGCTTTATCCGCCTCGATGGCGGGATCCTTGGCCTTCAGCGCCTCCGGTTGCGGAGGCGACGAATTCACGATCGGCAACGGCGATCCGGATGCGGCGGCGGATGGAGGGGAGGGGGGAGGCGGAGACGGCGGCGCCTCGGTCCCCCCGACATTTTTGGCCCCGCTCGCGAATGACACGCTCCTCGCGACCCGGGCCTTCCTCCGGCTTCAGGCCGGCACGGCCTCCAACGGATCCGAGGCCGTGGGGCAACAGATCTGTTTTACCACCGGCACGCCCGACCTGATCGATGAGGACACCGAGTGCCCAAATATGTTTGCGACGCTGCAAACCTTCGCCCTCATCGACCCCTTGACCCCCGGCGCCGCTTATCTCGTCAAGGCCAGGACCCGTTTTAAGGATGACACCTACTCCCCGTATTCCCCCGTTCTTTCTTTTTCGGCCACCACGCTCATGAGCGCCCGCTATCTCATGGATGGAAACGCCTCGGATACGACCGGAAACGGGCATGATGGGTCCCCCCAGAACGGGGCCGGCTTCGGCGCCGGGTTGGTCAACATGGCGGCCGCCTTGGACGGAACGAACGATCTCGTCACCGTCGCTTCCTCCCCGGCCTTCAATTTCGGAACCGGGGATCTCACACTCTCGGCCTGGATCAACCCGAGTTCCACCGGGACGAACCAAGCGATCGTCGATAAGAGAGACGTGGCGTCCTTGTACGAATTCTACCGGAGACCGGATGGCCGACTGACCTATTCCGGGAGCGGCTGCGCCCTGTCGGGAAGCGTGATCGCCCAGCAGGGCAAGTGGACCCATGCCCTCGTGACCCGCGAAAAAGGCACCGTCCGCCTCTTCGTGAACGGTGTCGCGGACGGCTCCAAGTCCTGTCCGGGGGACGTCAGCAGTTCGGGGGATCTCGCCTTTGGCTGTCTGTCTCCCACCGTGCCCTGCACCGAACCGTTTGCGGGAGCGATGGATGAGATCATCGTCATGGGTGGGGCGGTGGGACCCGGGGCCGTCATCAACGAGTATTGCGCGGCCCTCGTCGCTTCGGGCGCTTCTTCCCTGCCGGCAGTCTGTCCATAAAAAGAAAAGGAACCCAATATGTCCTTCATCAATAGCCTTGCGAACTCGCTTCAAGCCACGCTCTTGGCCGGTTCCCTGGCCTTGGGACTTTCGGCGGGATGCAGGTTCGATCCGGCGGGGCTTCCGGCGCTGGACGGTTCGACGAGCGGGGACGGCGGCACGGGCGGCGACGGTGGCATGGGGGGCGACGGCGGCATGGACGCCGGCTCCTTGCCCGCGGGTCCTTCTCTCCTCCGGCCTGGGCTGGGCACGATCTTGCCCGCCACCCGGGCCCATGTGCTCTGGCAGGCCGGCGAGATTCCCACGGGCTTGACCGTGGACGGCTATGAGCTCTGCTCGACCATCGGGCCCGCCCTCACCATCGATGAGGAGTCCGAATGCCCGAACAGCGTGATCGTCACGGGCAACAACGCTCTCCTCGATCCCTTGACGCCGAGCTCCACCTATCGCGTCAAG